>RZYB01000063.1 GCA_009930495.1 Deltaproteobacteria bacterium | reverse complement strand
CCCCGCTGTTGCCAGCGAAGGGCCGTTTGGATATGCCCCAGCGGATACCGGGCCAGGGTGCCAGCCGCCCTGTCTCTCCGCGAACGCACCTTACGGAGGAGATGGATGATGCGCATGTTTTGTTCCGCGATCCTGGTGGCCCTGCTGGCCTTGGGATCGACCTGTTTTGCCGAGGACATGAAGGTCGGGTTTGTCTATGTCTCGCCCGTGGGCGACGCCGGCTATTCCCATGCCCATGACCAGGGCCGTCTGGCCGTGGAGGCCATGGACGGCGTGACCACCTCTTTTGTCGAGTCCGTGGCCGAGGGCCAGGATTCCGAGCGGGTCATCCTGAACATGGCGCGCAAGGGCTATGACGTCATTTTCGCCACCAGCTACGGCTACATGGACCCCATGCTCAAGGTGGCCAGGGATTTCCCCAAGGTCAAATTCCTGCACTGCTCCGGCTACAAAAACGCCGAGAACATGGCCAATTACTTCGGGCGCATCTATCAGGCCCGCTACCTGACCGGCATGGTCGCCGGGTCCATGACCAAATCCAAGGTTCTGGGCTATGTCGCCGCCTTCCCCATCCCCGAGGTCATCCGGGGCATCAACGCCTTCACCCTGGGCGCCCAGGCCGTGAACCCGGATGTCCAGGTCCGCGTCGTCTGGACCAAAACCTGGTATGATCCGGCCACGGAAAAGGAAGCCGCCAAATCCCTGCTGGACGTGGGCTGCGACGTCATTGCCCAGCATCAGGATTCTCCCGGACCCCAGGAAGCGGCCCAGGAACGCGGCGTCTATTCCATCGGCTACAACACCGACATGACCGCCTTTGCTCCCAAGTCCCACCTGACTTCGGCCGTCTGGAACTGGGGCCCGTTCTATACGGACATGATCCAGCAGATCAAAAACGGCACCTGGAAAAGCCAGTTCTACTGGCCCGGCCTGGACCAGGGCGTTGTCGATATCGCGCCCTTCGCCGCCGCCGTGCCCGAGGCGGTTCAAAAGACCGTCCTGGCCAAGAAGGCCGACATCGCGTCCGGGGCATGCAAGGTCTTCACCGGCCCCATCAAGGATCAGTCCGGCGCCGAAAAGGTTCCGGCCGGCGTGACCATGGCCGACGCGGACCTGCTCGGTTTCAACTGGTTCGTGCAGGGCGTTGTCGGCACCCTGGAATAGGCCGTGCCCCAAGGACCATTCATGCCCGCATTCCGCGCCGTCAGACGACAGGAGCCCCTGGGTTGGGGCTCCTGTCTTGTTTTTGTGACCGCCGTTCTCCTGGCCCTGGCCGTGGGCGGCCTGCTTTTGGCCGTGCAGGGCAAACCGGCCCTGGCCGGCTTGTGGCTGCTTTTGCAGAGCGCCTTTGGTTCCGGCTTTGCCCTGGAGGACTGCCTGATCAAGGCCGCGCCCATTTTTCTGTGTTCCGTGGGCGTGGGCCTGACCTTCCGCCTGCAGATCTGGAACATCGGGGCCGAGGGCCAGTTCGCCCTGGGCGCCATTGGCGCGACCTGGGCCGCCCTGACCTTTCCCGACTGGCCCTGGTACGTCTTGCTGCCGTGCATGCTGGTCTGCGCGTCCCTGGCCGGAGCGCTCTGGGGCGGCATCGCGGCCGCCCTGCGTCTCAAGCTGCGGGCCAACGAAATCATCGTCACCCTGATGCTCAACTACGTCGGCATCCTGCTCCTGGATTTCCTGGTCTACGGCGTCTGGAAAGATCCGGGCAGCTTCGGCTTTCCCATGACCCGCGAATTTTCCCCGGCCGCCGTGGTCGGCCGTATTGGTGACACGCGCCTGAACTGGGGCCTTGGCCTGTGTCTGGCCATCGGCGCGATCATCACGGTCTTTCTGCGCTCCACCCGCCTGGGCTACGAACTGCGCGCCTGCGGCGAAAACGCCCGCGTCGCCCGGTACGCCCGCCTGCCCTACAACGGGCTGGTCGTGATGGTCATGGCCGTCAGTGGCGCCCTGGCCGGCTGGGCCGGATTTTTGGAAGCCTCGGCCACCCTGGGCCGCCTGCAGCCGAGCATCATGGCCGGCTACGGGTACACGGCCATTGTCGTGGCCTGGCTGGCCGATCTCAGCCCGCTGCGCATCGCCGTGGCCTCGTTCCTGCTGGCCGGATTGCGGGTCGGCATGGAAACCCTGCAGCTCGATTTACAGGTGCCGGCGGCCTTTGGCGGCATCCTGGAAGGCTGCGTCCTGCTGGCCGTGCTCGCCGCGGGCTTCTTTTCCCGCTACCGACTGCAATTCCGGAGGCAGGCATGACGTTTGAAATCCTGCTGTCCCTGCTGGCGGCCACGGTCCAGGCCGGCACGCCGGTGCTCTACGCCACCTTGGGCGAAATCCTGACCGAAAAAGGCGGCGTGCTCAATCTGGGCGTGGAAGGCATGATGCTGGTCGGCGCCCTGGCCGGATTCCTGGTCGCCCTGCACACCGGCTCGCCGATCCTGGCCTTTGCCGCCGCCGGTCTGGCCGGAGGAGCCCTGGCCGCCGTGCATGGCGTGGTCTGCTTGTGGTTCCTGGGCAACCAGACCGTGTCCGGTCTGGCCCTAACCATTTTCGGAGCCGGCCTGGCCGGATTCTTCGGCACCCCGTACATCGGCCGCGCGGCGCCGGGTTTCGACAAACTCGCCCTGCCCGGCCTGGGGGACATTCCCCTTCTCGGCCCGATCTTTTTCCAACAGGACGCCCTGGTCTACCTGTCCTACCTGCTGCCCGTGGCCCTGTGGTGGTTTTTCCGGTCCACGCGCTGGGGACTGGCCGTGCGGGCCGTGGGCGAAAGTCCGGCCGCGAGCCGGGCAGCCGGCCTGAACGTGGCCGCCTGCCGCTGGGCCGCGCTCCTGGGCGGCGGGGTCCTGGTGGGCTGTGGCGGCGGCTACCTGAGTCTGGCCTACACCCACCTCTGGACCAACGGACTGAGCGCCGGCCGGGGCTGGATCGCCGTGGCCCTGGTCATCTTCGCCTTCTGGCGGCCGAGCCGGGCCATGATCGGCGCCTATTTGTTCGGCGGGGTCATGGCCTTCCAACTGCGCCTCCAGGCCATGGGCACGGCCCTGCCCTCGTCCATTTTGCTCATGCTGCCCTATGTTCTGACCATCGCGGCCCTGGCCTTCTCGTCCTGGCGCAGCCGGCGCCTGGCCGCCCCGGCCGCCCTGGGCGTCACCCTCGAACCCTCGGAATAGGATCACCCATGACCGAAAACAGATACCAACGCACCTACCCCATTTCCTGGGACCAACTCCACCGCGACGCCAAGGCCCTGTCCTGGCGGCTGTTGGACAAGGATTTTTTCAACGGCATCATCGCCGTGACCCGTGGCGGGCTGGTCCCGGCGGCCATCATCGCCCGCGAACTGGACATCCGCCTCGTGGATACCATCTGCGTGTCCAGCTATGACTGGAAAAACCAGAAGGGCGAGGTCAAGCTCCTGAAGGGCATCGAGGGCGACGGCCAGGGCTGGCTCATCGTCGACGATCTGGTCGATACCGGACGCACGGCCAAGGTCATCCGCGACCTCCTGCCCAAGGCGCACTTCGCCACGGTCTACGCCAAGCCCGCCGGCCGCCCCCTGGTGGACACCTTCATCACCGAGGTCAGTCAGGACACCTGGATTCTCTTTCCCTGGGACGCCGAATCCCAGTTCGTGCAGCCCATCGCCGGGATGCGGCAGGGCTGAGGGTGCGCGCCCCGATGGACGCCCCGACCACGCCCGTGGTCAGCCTGCGCGGCATCACCAAGGTCTTTGGCGCGGTCCGGGCCAACAGCGACATTTGCCTGGACATCCACGCTGGCCGGATCAAGGCCCTTTTGGGTGAAAACGGCGCGGGCAAAAGCACCCTCATGTCCATCCTGGCCGGGCATTATCATCCCGACGCCGGCGAGATCCGCATCGACGGGCAGGCCAGAAGCCTGCATTCCACCAAGGACGCCATCCGGGCCGGCATCGGCATGGTCTATCAGCACTTCATGCTGGTCGAGGCCATGACCGTGGCCGAAAACGTCTTTCTGGGCCAGGAACCGGGATTCATGCTCTCGCCGGCGCGCATGCGCGGACGGGTTCGGGAATTGGCCGCGTCCCATGGGCTGGATATCGACCCGGCCGCGCGCGTGGCCGATCTGTCCATGGGCGAAAAACAGCGGGTCGAAATCCTGAAGCTCTTGCAGCGCCAAAGCCGCATTCTCATTTTCGACGAACCCACGGCCGTGCTCACGCCCCAGGAAGGCGAACAGCTCTTCACGGCCCTGCGACACCTGGCGGGTCAGGGCAAGGCCATCGTCTATATTTCGCACAAGCTGGGCGAGGTCATGGCCCTGGCCGACGATATCGCCATTCTGCGCAAGGGCCGGATCGTGGACGAAATGCCGGCGGCCGAGGTCCGCTCCCAGGCCGATCTGGCCCGACGCATGGTCGGCCGCGAGGTGCTCCTCGATATCCGCCGCCAGCCCGTCGAGCCGCGCCAGCACGTGCTCCGCCTGGACGCGGTGTCCGCCGGCGCGATGCGCGAGGTGTCCCTGGCCGTGCGCCAGGGCGAAATCCTGGCCATTGTCGGCGTGGCCGGTAACGGTCAAAAGGATCTGGTCGAAACCGTCTGCGGACTGCGGACACCGGACCGGGGCGAGGTCGCCATTCTTGGCAAGCCGTGGCCGGACTTTTTCGCCGCCCCGCCCTGGCAGGGAGGCCTGAGCTACATTCCCGAGGACCGCCAGGGCCTGGCCACCTGCCGGAACATGGATCTGGTCGATAATTTCCTGCTGACCACCCGCCAGGGCTATGCCTCGTCCGTCTGGCTCAAACGCGACGAGGCACGCGGCGTGGCCCAGGCCCTGGCCGAACAGTTCAAGGTCTCGCCGCCCGACGTGTCCTGCCTGGCCCGCCAGCTTTCGGGCGGCAACCTGCAGAAGATGGTCCTGGCCAGGGAGTTTCACCGCCGGCCGCGCCTGATCGTGGCCGAACAGCCCACCCAGGGCCTGGACGTCTCGGCCATCGAGGACGTCTGGACCACGCTCCTGGCCGCGCGCGAGGAGGCCGGGATCTTGCTGGTCACGGGCGACCTGTCCGAGGCCCTGGCCCTGGCCGACCGCGTCGCGGTCATGTTCGAGGGCCGCGTCATGGACACGTTTCCCGTGACCGATCAGGCCCGGGTCGAACGCATTGGCCAGATGATGGCCGGAATGACCGCCGATGACGACTGAACATCCCGCGCCCCAGCGCCTGCATGTCCGGGCCAACGACCGGGACTGGCTCCTGGAGCGCCCGGCCGATCTGGAATCCCTGTGGCGGGGCCTGGACGAAACCGCCCCCAAGGCCGAGGACCACATCCCGTACTGGGTCGAGCTCTGGCCCGCGACCCTGGCCCTGTGCACCTGGCTGGGCCGCCGGGCCGAACTGCTGCCCGGCGCGCGCTGTCTGGACCTGGGCTGCGGCCTGGGGCTTTCGGCCCTGGTCGCGGCGGATCTGGGGGCCCTGGTCGTCGGCATGGACCATGAACACGGCGCCCTGGTCCACGCGGCCCGCAACGCCCGCCTCAACCATGTTCCCCAGCCCTTGTGGGTCCGCATGAATTGGGAGCATCCAGGCCTTGCGCCCCGCGCTTTCGACTATATCTGGGGTGGCGACATTTTTTATGAACAGCGCTTCTTCGAACCCCTGGAGGCCCTGCTCCTGCGCTGTCTGGCTCCGGGCGGAAAAATCTGGTTCGGGGACCCGGAACGAACCGTGTCCCGTGATGTCTGGGCCCGCTTTGCCCGGCGGGGCTGGACGGTCCGCAACCTGGAACAGGTGGTGGTTCCGTTCGAGGGGGCGCGCATGACGGTCAATGTCTGGGAATTACGCGGACAGTGACCACCAAGGAGGATACATGGGTCAGACAATACGCTTCGGAGTCTCGCTGGATTCCGATCTGCTCGAAAAATTCGACGCCCTGTGCGAGGAAAAATGCTACCAGACCCGGTCCGAGGCCATCCGCGACCTGATCCGCAACATCCTGGTCCAAAAAGAATGGGATGATCTGAATCGGGAAATGGTCGGCACCCTGACCCTGGTCTACGACCATCATCAGTCGGATCTGGCGCAAAAGATGACCGAAATCCAGCATTCCAGCCTGGACGTCATCATCACCTCCCTGCACATCCACCTCGACCATCACAACTGCATGGAAGTGCTCATCCTGCGCGGACCGGGCCAGGAGCTCAAGGCCACGGCCGAACGGCTCATCTCGACCAAGGGCGTCAAGCACGGCAAGCTCAACCTGGCCACCACCGGGCAGGACCTGACCTGATGCGCGACGTGCAAAGCGGACCGGCCGATGTCGCCCTGCGCATCGACCGCGTCGGGGTCAAGAATCTGTCCATTCCCCTGGTGGTGCGCGATCGGGCCAACGGACGGCAGCACACCGTGGCCCGGGTCGACTTGAGCGTGGATCTGCCGGCCCGGTTCAAGGGCACGCACATGAGCCGTTTCCTGGAAGCCCTGCGCAACATGGACACGGCCCTGGACATGACCAGTTGCGCCAATCTGCTTCTGGACCTGCGCGACCGCCTCCAGGCCCAGAGCTCGCACCTGTGCTTCCAGTACACCTATTTCATGGAACAACGCGCCCCGGTCACGGGCAGCCCTGCCCTGATGGATTATGCCTGTTTCCTGCGCGGCGAGCTGCTTGACGGCGCGGTCACGCTGGTCCTTGGCGTGGAGGTGCCGGTGATGACCGTCTGCCCCTGCTCCAAGGCCATTTCCGACGAAGGCGCGCACAGCCAGCGGGCCATGATCCGGATCGAGGCCGTGTGCAACGGCATGCTCTGGCTGGAGGACCTCGTCGCCATGGCCCAGGAATCCGGCTCGTCGCCGGTCTATGCCCTCTTGAAGCGCGAGGATGAAAAATTCGTGACCGAGGCGGCCTTCGCCGCGCCGACCTTTGTCGAGGACGTGGTCCGCAACGTGGCCTTTCGGCTGGCGGCCCATCCCAAGGTCGGCGGTTTCCGGGTCGAGGTGGAGTCCTTCGAATCCATCCACAACCACAGCGCCTATGCCCGCATCGACCACATGGAGACTTGACGTCATCCTGGCCGCGTCTACAAGGAAAGTCATGGGAGGTGCCTCATGATCGAAAATCTCCAGGCCTTGCAGGCCATCGGTGTGTCCCAGCAGGTCACGGCCAACAATGTGGCCAACATGAACACGGACGGATTCCAGCCCAGCCGGGTGGATCTGGAAACAGGGCCTGGCGGCCAGGGCGTGCACGTCCAGGACATTGTCGAAATATCCTCGGACGGCCAGCTGGCGGCCACGGAAAACGCCATGCCGGAAGACGCCCAGACAGACGCGCCCGTGGAGCCATCCGCCACGGATCTGGCCACGGAAATGGTCCAGATGATCGAAAACGAGCACGCCTTTGCCGCCAATGTCGCGGCCATCCGCGGTGACGCCGAAATGACTGGAGCCTTCATCGACACCATGGTTTAAGCCCGCTGGGCACGCGCGCGACAAAGCCGGTCCTGATTGTCGGGGCTGGCTTTTTTCGTTGGTTCCGACCGCGACGGGGTTCATGGCCATGCCGGGGAGCCCCCATTGGATTTTCCAGGTAGCGACGCGGGAGCGGGCCGGTCGCGGGGCCATTGCCCTCCCAATGCTTATTTGCTACGAGCGCTTGCTTTCCCGTTTTTTCCGAACCCCAACACATGGAGCACCCCCATGGCCCGTCCCAAAACCGCTTCCCCGGAAGACGCCCGCCGCGAGGCGTTGGAAACCGCCCTGGCCACCATTGAACGGCGTTTCGGTCAGGGTTCGGTCATGCGCCTGTCCGATACATCCCACCAGGTCATCCCGGTCATTCCCACGGGCTCCATTTCCCTGGACCTGGCCCTGGGCGTGGGCGGCATCCCACGCGGACGCATCACGGAGATCTACGGTCCGGAATCCTCGGGCAAGACCACCCAGGCCCTGCATATCATCGCCGAAGCCCAAAAGCGCGGCGGCACGGCGGCCTTCATCGACGCCGAACACGCCCTGGACACCAATTACGCCCGCCGGCTGGGCGTCAAGACCGAGGATCTGCTCGTGTCCCAGCCCGATTACGGTGAACAGGCCCTGGAAATCGCGGACATGCTGGTGCGTTCCGGGGCCGTGGACGTGGTCGTGGTTGACTCCGTGGCCGCCCTCATCCCCCAGGCCGAATTGGACGGCAACATGGGCGAGACCCAGGTCGGCGGACAGGCCCGCCTCATGTCCCACGCCATGCGCAAGCTGACCGGCACCATCCACAAATCGCGCACGGCCCTCATCTTCATCAACCAGCTGCGCATGAAGATCGGCATGACCGGCTACGGCAGCCCGGAAACGACCACCGGCGGCAATGCCCTCAAGTTCTATGCCTCGGTCCGCCTGGACGTGCGCCGCATCGCCACCCTCAAGGACAAGGAAGAATCCTATGGCAACCGGGTCCGGATAAAGGTGGCCAAGAACAAGGTCGCGCCGCCCTTCCGCGAGGCGGAATTCGATATTTTGTATGGCACGGGCATTTCCCGCGAGGGCGAGCTGCTGGATCTGGGCGTTGAACACGGCATCGTGGACAAAAGCGGGGCCTGGTACGCCTTTGGCTCCGAACGCCTGGGCCAGGGCAAGGAAAACGTCCGCGCCTTTTTGCAGGAAAATGACGATCTGCGCACCCAGATCGAACGCGCCCTGCTCGAACAGCTGGGCATGAGCGTTCCCGAGGAACTCCCGGCTCCGACTCCGGTTCCGGCTCCGACGGAAGACTAGACCGGCCATCCTGGCCGACACGACAACGAGGTACACGTGATCAGCGCTGGCGAAATTCGCACCCGATTTTTGGAATATTTCAAGGCTCATGGACACAGCGTCCAGCCCAGCTCCTCCCTGATTCCCCAGGACGACCCGACCCTTTTGTTCACCAACGCGGGCATGGTTCAGTTCAAGAAGATCTTCCAGGGCCAGGAACGGCGGGAATACTCCCGCGCCACCACGTCGCAGAAATGCCTGCGCGTCGGCGGCAAGCACAACGATCTGGAAAATGTCGGCCGCACGGCCCGGCACCACACCTTTTTCGAGATGCTCGGCAATTTTTCCTTTGGCGACTACTTCAAGGAAGACGCCATCCGCTTTGCCTGGAATTTCGTGACCAAGGAACTGGGCCTGGACAAGGACCGGCTCTATGTCTCCATCTTCCGCGAGGACGACGAGGCCGGCGAGTTGTGGCAAAAGGTGGCCGGCGTGCCGGCGGAGCGCATCTTCCGTCTGGGCGAAAAGGACAATTTCTGGGCCATGGGTGACACCGGCCCCTGCGGACCGTGCTCGGAAATCTATGTCGACCAGGGCGCGGACATGGCCTGCGGCCCGAACTGTGGCATCGGCCAGTGCGACTGTGACCGGTTTCTGGAAATCTGGAATCTGGTCTTCATGCAGTTCAACCGCGCCGAGGATGGAACCATGACGCCCCTGCCCAAGCCGAGCATCGACACCGGCATGGGCCTGGAGCGGATCACGGCCATCTGCCAGGGCAAGCGCTCCAATTTCGACACAGACCTCTTCCAGGGCTTGATCCAGACCATGGCCAAGAAGGCCGGCGTGGCCTACCACGACGGCGAGGATTCGGACACGGCCCTGCGCGTTATCGCCGACCACAGCCGGGCCATCGCCTTTTTGCTGGCCGACGGCATGCTGCCGTCCAATGAAGGTCGGGGCTATGTCCTGCGTCGCCTGATCCGTCGCGCCTACCGCTTCGGCAAGCTGCTGGGCTTTGACGAGCCGTTTTTGTGCGAGACCACGGCCCAGGTCGTGGCCGAGATGGGCGCCACCTTCCCGGAACTGGTCGAGGCCAGGGATTTCATGATCCGCGTCGTGCGCCAGGAAGAGGAGCGTTTCGGCGAGACCCTGGACAAGGGCCTGCGCATCCTGGAGGACGAGATGGCGGCGCTTGCGGCCGCCGGCACCCGGACCATTTCCGGCGAAACCGCGTTCAAGCTCTACGACACCTATGGATTTCCGCTCGATATCGTCAACGACATCGCCGAAAAACAGGGCTTTGGCGTGGACGAGCCGGGCTTTCGCGAACACATGGCCGTGCAGAAGAAAAAATCCAAGGAAGCCTGGGCCGGCTCCGGCGACAAGGGTCTGGCCGGGCAGTTCGCGGCCCTTCTGGGCGGCGGCTTGGAATCGGAGTTCATCGGCTATGACTGCCTGTCCGCCACCAGCCGCGTTGTCGCCCTGCTCGACGCCGAGGGCGAACCCACGGAACGCCTGACATCGGGCACGGGATTTCTGGTCACGCGGAAGACTCCGTTTTACGGCGAATCCGGCGGCCAGATGGGCGACACCGGCCGGATCCAGGCGCCCACGGGCGCGGCCAGCGTGGTCGATACCCTGAAGCCGGCCGCCACTCTTATCGTGCACAAGATCGAGGTCATGCAGGGCGAACTCCTGGCCGACCAGGAAGTGGAGCTCATCGTGGAGGAAGGCGAGCGCGTGGCTTCGGCCCGCAACCATTCCTGCACCCATCTGCTGCACGCGGCCCTGCGCAAGGTGCTCGGGCCGCATGTCAAGCAGTCCGGCTCCCTGGTTGGTCCGTCCCGCCTGCGCTTTGACTTCACCCATATCGCCGCGCTCTCGGCCGAGGAGCTGCAGCGGGTCGAGGACGAGGTCAACCGGACCATTCTGGCCGACGCGCCCATCACCACGGAAATCATGGCCTATGACCGGGCCGTGAGCGAGAAGCGGGCCATGGCGCTTTTTGGCGAAAAATACGCGGCCGACGTCCGCGTGGTCGAGATGGCCGGGGAATCGGTGGAACTGTGCGGCGGCACGCACCTCAAATCCACGGGCCAGGCCGGAAGCTTCTGTATCCTGTCCGAAGCCGGTATCGCGGCCGGAGTGCGCCGTATCGAGGCCCTGACGGGTTGGCACGCCCTGCGCCATTGGCAGGAACTGCGCGAGGAAGTGCGCGGCGCGGCCGCGACGCTCAAGGCCGCGCCCAACGAGGTGGTCAAAAAAATCGCGGCCCTGCAGGACCAGGCCAAGACCCTGGCCAAGGACCTGGCGGCGCTGCAGGCCAAGGTCATGTGCGAAAGCGGCAAGAGTCTCGCCTGCGAGGCCAAGGCCATCGGCGGCATGACGGTTCTGGCCAAGCGGGTCGAGGCCCCGGACATGAACGCGCTGCGCAATCTCATGGACGATCTGCGCTCCAAGATCGCCAGCGGCATCATCGCCCTGGCCGCCGAAATCGATGGCAAGGCCATGCTGGTCCTGGCTGTCAGCAAGGACCTGCACGGCCGGTTCACGGCTCCGGCCCTGATCAAGGAGGTTTCGGGCGAAATCAAGGGTGGCGGCGGCGGCCGGCCCGATCTGGCCCAGGCCGGAGGCTCCGAACCGGCGGGCATCGACCGCGCCCTGGTCAGGCTGGAAGCGTTTTTGGAGAAATAAAAAAAGGGCCGCTCACGCGGCCTTTTTTACATTCGCCTCTCCCCCCGACCCGGCGGGAGAAATCTGCGGTTTTGACAATCGATAGTCTTTTTATTGAAAAATGAAATCAGATCACGACGCTGAGCATGGACGCCACCGGACGGGCCAAGCTGGCCTGGTGGGCATAGGCGGAAAGCCCCAGACGCTGAACGGTCGCGTTGTGGATGGACGCGCCAGCGGGACGAAATGGACCGACATGATGGGTGAGGCGGTTCAACTCCAATTCCTGGTCAAAGGACGGGCTCTCGTCCAGGCCTTGCCGGGGAGTGAACGTCACCTCGCGGGCACTATAGGACAACCCCAGCCGGCCCAGTTGCACGGCCACGGTGCGCGTGGACACCTTGGCGTCCATCATCGTGGTCGCGTCCCAGGTCGGGCCGGCCCCAAGGGACTGGCTCGTATAGGCGCTGGGCAGGGAAGCACTGGTCATGATTGGCCGGGGTTATTTTGAAAAAAGGATGGTTTTCCATAACGCATGCCTTGTCCACTTGACAAGCATCCGCTAGGAAACGGGGCCACGCTCCCCGCATGAATCAATGCAGCCGCTCGAATATGGGCATGGAGGGACTGGTGAGCAAAATTCTGAAAAAACGCGTTCTTATTCCCGGACGGGTCACGGAGCTGACCCTGGAAGAGCCAGCCATCGCGGCCAAGGCCAAGCCGGGCAACTTCGTCATCCTGCGCGTGTGCGAGGACGGCGAACGCTTTCCCCTGACCATCGCCGACACCGATCCGGCGGCTGGAACCATCACCATCGTCTATCTGGTCATGGGCAAAAGCACGGCCATGCTCGACTGTCTGACCGAGGGTCAGGATATCCTGGACGTATGCGGCCCCCTGGGCAAGGCCACGGACATCCACAAGGTCGGCACGGTCATCTGTGTCGGCGGCGGCACCGGCATCGCGGCCATGCACCACATCGCCAAGGGCCATGCCCAGGCCGGCAACCGGGTGGTTTCGATCATCGGGGCGCGCTCGGCCGACCTGTTGCTGTTCGAGGACGAGCTGAAAAAATTCAGCCATGAAGTCCTGGTGGCCACGGACGACGGCAGCAAGGGCTTCAAGGGGTTCGTGACCCAGGTGCTCAAGGACCGGCTGGAATCCGACCCGGAGGTCAAGGAAGTGGTCGCGGTGGGCCCCGTGCCCATGATGCGGGCCGTGGCCGAGGTCACCCGGCCTTTTGGCGTCAAGACCGTGGTCAGTCTGAATTCGATCATGGTCGATGGCATCGGCATGTGCGGCGCCTGCAGGGTGCGGGTGGACAACGCCATCCGATTCGCCTGTGTCGATGGTCCGGAATTCGACGCGCACAAGGTGGATTTCGACGAACTGATGCTGCGTCTCAAATCGTTCGTCCCTCAGGAACAACAGTCCTACAAGTGTTACTGTGAGTGCCATGGCCAAAAAAAATAAAATCCAACCCCGTGTTTCCATGCCCATGCAGGACCCCGCTGTCCGGCGTGGCAATTTTAACGAAGTGGCTCTGGGATACACCCTGGAGCAGGCCCAGGTCGAAGCCGGGCGCTGTCTGCAATGTAAAATTCCGACCTGCCAATCCGGATGCCCGGTGGAGGTGGACTGTAAAACCTTCATCCGCCAGGTGGCCGAGGGCCGGTTGGACGACGCCTACAAAACCATCAAGGCCACCAACAGTCTGCCCGCGGTCTGCGGCCGGGTCTGCCCGCAGGAAAAACAATGCGAGTCCAAATGCAAGCTCCTCGGCACGGGGCAGCCCATCGCCATTGGCCGCCTGGAACGCTTCGTGGCCGATTCCTATTACGCCGCCAACCCGTGTGACGCCATCACCGGCGGCGACGATTGCCGCCTGCTCCGCGAGGATCTCAGGGTGGCCTGTGTCGGCTCCGGACCGAGCAGCCTGACCGCCGCCGGCTATCTGGCCGCCCTGGGCGTGTCCGTGACCGTGTTCGAGGCCCTGCACGAGGTCGGCGGCGTGCTGACCTACGGCATTCCGGAGTTCCGTCTGCCCAAGTCCATCGTGCACACCGAGGTGGAGATGCTCAAGCGCATGGGCGTGGTCTTCAAGACCAACTGGGTCGTGGGCAAGACCGTTTCGGTCCAGGATTTTTTCGACCAGGGCTTTCAGGCCGTGTTCATCGGCGTCGGCGCTGGTCTGCCCAAGTTCCTGAACATCCCCGGCGAGAGCCTGCTTGGCGTGTACAGCGCCAATGAATACCTGACCCGGGTCAACCTCATGCGTGGCTACAAATTCCCGGAGGTGGACACGCCCGTGGCCGCCGGCCGCCAGGTGATCGTTCTGGGTGGTGGCAACGTGGCCATGGACGCGGC
>RZYB01000062.1 GCA_009930495.1 Deltaproteobacteria bacterium | reverse complement strand
CCCGGCCATTCGCGGCGAAGGCCGCACCGTGTGCACCAACCATTGCTGGGGTGCTGCTTTCCGCGGATACGGCGCGCCGGAATCCGAATTCCCGTCCGAGACCCTGATGGACGAGCTGGCGGAAAAGCTGGGCATGGACCCCTTCGAATTGCGTTACAAAAACGTGTACCGCAAAGGCTCCACCACGCCGACGGGTCAGGACCCCGAAGTATACAGCTTGCCGGAAATGTTTGATATCATGCGGCCCAAATACGAGGAAGCCAAGAGACGTGTCGCGGCGACATCCACCGCTGACATCAAGCGCGGCGTGGGCGTGTCCGTTGGCGTGTACGGCGCCGGTCTGGATGGAGCCGACTCCGCCGAGGCCGATGCCGAATTGATGGCCGATGGTACCATCACCATTTACGATTGCTGGCAGGATCACGGCCAGGGCGCGGACATCGGCACCCTGGGCACGGCTCATGAGGCATTAAAGCCCCTGGGCATCACTCCCGACAAAATCCGTCTGGTCATGAACGACACCCGTCTGGCCCCGAACACCGGTCCCGCCGGCGGCAGCCGTTCCCAGGTCATGGGCGGCCAGGCCATCATCAACGCCTGCCAGCAGCTGATCAAGTCCATGACCAAGCCTGGTGGCGGGTTCCGCACCTATGACGAAATGGTCGCCGAAAAGCTGCCCCTGCGCTACTACGGCAAGTGGACCGCTCCGGCCAAGGATTGCGACGCCAATGGCCAGGGTAGCCCGTTCTGCTGCTACATGTACGGCCTGTTCCTGTCCGAGGTCGCCGTGGAAGTGAAGACCGGCAAGACCACCGTGGAAAAGATGGTCTGCGTGTGCGACATCGGCAAGGTCAACAACTTCCTCGCGGTCGATGGCCAGATCTACGGCGGCTTGGCCCAGGGCATCGGTCTGGCCCTGACCGAGGATTACGAAGACCTGAAGGCGCATGCCACCATCCGTGGCGCCGGTATTCCGTACATCAAGGATATTCCGGACAACATGGAGATCGTCTATGTCGAAACACCACGTCCCGATGGCCCCTTCGGCGCTTCCGGTGTCGGCGAAATGCCGCTGACCGCCCCGCACGCGGCTGTGTGCAACGCCATCTACAATGCCTGCGGTGCCCGCATTCATGATCTGCCGGCCCGTCCTGAAAAGGTTCTGGCCGCAATGAAGAAGTAATACCCGTTTATCCCCTCCGGACGCGCTGGCGTCCGGAGGGCTTTTTTATTTTCAAGGAGAGGGCATGGACCAGAAGGAACTGCGCGAATTGGAAGCCACATGCATTCAGGAAGAACCGCCTGCGTGCCGAGCAGGATGCCCCTTGGGAGTTGACGGACGGGCGTTTGCCCTGGCCATGGCCAGGGGGGACATGGATGCCGCCAGGGCCGTGCTGGAAAAAAGCATGCCCTTTGCTCCCATCACGGCGCGATTGTGCGAAGCTCCCTGCGAGAAATTCTGCGTGCGCAAGGATCTTGGCGGCGCGATCAGTCTGGGCCTGCTGGAGCGCCTGTGCATCGCGGAAGGACAAACCAAGGGCAAAGCGATGCGGCTGCCTGCCCGGCCGAAAAAAGTGCTGGTCATCGGCTCCGGGCCAAGCAGTTTGTGCGTGGCCTTTGATCTGGCGAAAAAGGGCTATCCGGTCATGGTCCGTCATTTGGACGCGGCCCCCGGCGGATGGCTGCGCGGGTTGCCGGAGTCCGTTTTGCCGCCCCACATTCTGACCGACGAAGTAAACCGCCTGGGCGCCCTGCATGTTTCGTTTCAAACGGCACCGGTTTTAAACGCCGCGTTGATCGCCGAACACGCGGCGGACGCCATCTATGTAGGTCAGGATGACACTATCGCGGACGATCTCCTGGAACAGCTCACCCTCCCCGACCCCGTGACCTTTGCCCTGGAAAAAAGCGGTTGGTTCACGGGCGGCATGAACATGACGGACAGCGCCACCCGCTTCATCACCGCAATCTCCCACGGGCGCGAGGCAGCTGTTTCCATTGACAGGTTTTTGCAGGGCGCGTCCCTGACCCTGAGCCGGGTTTTACTCCGCAACGGGCACACGGCGCTCTACACCAACACCAAGGGAGTCAAACCCAGACCGCGCGTCACGCCCGCCAACCCGACCGGATACACCCGCGAGGAAGCCATGGCCGAAGCCGGGCGCTGTCTCGACTGTCAGTGCCTGGAATGCGTCAAGCACTGCGTGTACCTCAAGGACAATGACGGCTACCCGAAAACATACGCCCGCCGCGTGTTCAACAACCTGGCCATTGTCCAGGGCATGCGCCAGGCCAATAAATTCATCAATTCCTGTTCCTTGTGCGGGCAGTGCGAGGTTGTCTGTCCCAACGATTTTTCCATGGCCTCCATGTGTCTGGATGCCCGGCGCGAGATGGTCCGCACCAAACGCATGCCACCTTCGGCCCACTGGTTCGCCCTGGAGGAAATGCGCTCGGCCAAAAGCGAGCAGGCGGCCCTGGCCTGTCACGCGCCGGGGACATCGGGCAGCACCGCATTGTTTTTCCCTGGCTGTCAATTGGGCGGGATCCGCCCGGACCAAACCATGCGGCTGTACGAAAAACTGCTGGAGCTGGAGCCCAAAACCGGAATCTGGCTGGATTGCTGCGCGGCTCCGGCCCATTGGGCCGGCCGGGAGGATGAATTCTCGGGTCTGGCCCGACAACTCGAGGCAACCTGGGATGACATGGGGCGGCCCGTGGTCATCACGGCCTGTTCAACCTGCCTTAAAATGTTCCGCGACCATCTCCCGAGTCTGAACGCTGTTTCGGTCTGGGCGGTTTTGGCCGCGCATGACGTACGGCCGGTTGCTGGATCCGCCGCGCTCGCGCTTTCGGACCCGTGCACCTCCCGTCACGACGCGGAAACGCGAAACGCGGTCCGCGTCCTGCTTCGGTCGGCTTCCCAACCCCTGGCCGACCTGCCCATGTCCGGAGAGCTGACCGAATGTTGCGGCTTCGGCGGACTCATGGACAACGCCAACCCGGCCCTGGCGCGCAAGGTGGCCCAAACGCGGGTCGCGCAGTCCGATGCGGACTTTTTGACTTATTGTGCCATGTGCCGGGAACAACTGGCCAAAACCGGCAAGCCGGTGCTGCATATTTTGGATCTGCTTTTTCCAGAAACGGCCCACGACGCCTCGGAAGCCCCGGCCGGCATTTCGGCGCGGCGCATGAACCGGCGCAAACTCAAAAATATGATCCTGTCCCGATTCGGTCATGATGAAATGCCCCGGCAGCAATGGGAATCCGTAGGTCTGGTCGTGGCCGAACCGGTCGCGGCCATGCTTGAGGAACGCCGCATCATGCTCGATGATCTGCGGCAGGTGCTTCATCAGGCAACGCGGGACGGACGATGGTTCCGCCATGGCTCCGACGGCCGCAAAATCGCTTCCGCCGAACTTGGCGAAGTCACGTTCTGGGCCGAAGTCAGGGAAGACAATGGCGCGTTCGAGGTGCTCCGTGCCTGGAGCCACCGCATGCGCATCGCGGGAGGCAGAATATGAGTCTGACTTTTTTACCCCAGGACATGGACTGGATCTGCGAACCCTGCGGCGAACGGCTCGTGCCGGGGAAAGTGGAGCTCGACTATCTGGGCAATACCTTTCAGGTCGAACTGCCGGTCTGCCCCAAATGTGGCGCCGTTCTGATTTACGAGGAACTGGCCCTGGGGCGAATCTTTGAAGTGGAACAACTGCTTGAGGACAAATGAACTCTACACGTCCACCCCGGTCCGGGCCTTTCTGGGGCAGACGCTGCGACCAGGCGGCACGGAACTGACGAAAAGGCTGCTTGAACTCGCGGCGGTCAGGCCGGGCAACACCGTGCTTGACGCCGGCTGCGGCTGCGGTGCGACCTTGATCCTGCTGGAAAAACTCGGCGCGCGAGGAATCGGCCTCGACATGAACGCGGCCTTTCTGCGCGAAGCGCCAGAGGGCCGCGTTGTCCGGGCCGATGTGTCCCATCTCCCTCTGTCGCCCGCCAGCCTGGATCTGATCATCTGCGAATGCGCCTGGAACCTGACGGACAAAGCCCGCAGCATGGCGGAATTTTTCCGGGTCCTGCGGCCTGGAGGGCTTTTGGCGTTGAGCGACATTTTCACGCGCGGGGAAAAAAACGAAGCATGGCCCGTGCGCTGCTGTTTTGCCCAGGCCACGGACTTGGGAACCGTGGTGGAGCACGTGGTCGAAGCGGGCTTTACACTTGACCTGCTGGAGGATCATTCTCCGCTTCTGGCCCGTACGGCCGCGGAGTTTGTGTTCCGGCATGGCTCGCTGCACGGGTTCTGGCAGGCGGTGACAGGAGACGCGGATTTGGCCCAGGCGGCGTGCCGGGCGGCGCATGCCGCGCGCCCGGGACTGTTTTTACTCATGGCGAGGCGATCATGAACGAATATGATTTCGATATTCTGCGACTGGGCGGCCAGGGTTTTTGCTGCGCCCAGATCGTGATTTTGTTGGGTCTGGAGATGCAGGGCGTGGAAAACCCCGGCCTGGTCCGGGCCATGTCTGGTCTGTGCAACGGTTGCGCGTCCCGCCACTGTACCTGCGGCGTGCTGACCGGCGGGGCCTGTCTGCTGGCCTATCACGCGGGCAAGGGCACCCCTGGCGAACAGGCCAGTGACAAACTGCCACTCATGTTGGAGGAACTTTCCGACTGGTTTTCCGGATATGCGGGCGAACATTTCGGCGGCATCACCTGTGACGCCATCGTCCCCGACGGCAAGCCGGATCAGTCCAGATGCGGCAGTCTGCTTTCGGAGTGTTACGGCCAGATCCTGCGCATTCTGGTCGACAACGGCTTTGATCCGGGCAGCGTCCATGAATAGCGCCACGCCGATTCTGGGCCGGGTCGGCAGCGTGTGTCCGGAATGCCTGCGAACCATCGAGGCGGAGTTGGTTCCGGACGGCGACTGTGTGCGGATGGTCAAGACCTGTCCGGATCATGGAGAATTTTCCACCGTGATTTGGCGCGGCACGCCGGCGTTTTCATCCTGGTCGCGCCCCAAAATCCCGTTTTCCGGTGGCCCGCGCGAAGCCGTTGGACGCGGCTGCCCGTATGACTGCGGTCTCTGCGCCCGTCATGCCCAACGCACCTGTACGGCCCTGGTGGAGATCACCCAAAGGTGCAATCTGCGCTGTCCGATCTGTTTTGCAAGCAGCGGCGCCGTCGGCACGGACCTTGACCATGATACCCTGGCCCGGATGTTCGACCAGATCATGGTCCGCACAAAGGGCTGCAACATCCAACTCTCCGGCGGCGAACCGACCGTGCGTCACGACCTGCCGGAAATCGTGGCCATGGCCAGGAAGGCGGGCTTTGACTTCGTGCAGGTCAACACCAATGGTCTGCGGCTGGCCGAAGATCCGGAACTGGCGCCGCGTCTGGCCGAAGCAGGCTTGGCTTCCGTTTTTTTGCAGTTCGACGGCGTGACCGAGGACGTGTTCACGGCCATGCGCGGGCGGCCACTGCTGGATGTCAAAATCCGAGCCATTGATCATGCCGCCAAGGCGGGTCTGGGCATCGTTCTCGTGCCGACCATCCGTCGCGACGTGAATCTGGGGCAGCTGTGGGACATCGTCCGCTTCGGCCTTGAACGCCAACCCTTTGTGCGCGGTGTGCATTTTCAGCCCATGAGTTATTTTGGGCGCTATCCGGCAAACTTCACGCCGGATCATGTCACCCTGCCGGAAGTGATGTCCGGCCTGGCCGGGCAAAGCGGCGGCATTGTTTCCACGGATGATTTTCTGCCACCCGGCTGTGAGCACGCCCTGTGTTCCTTTTCGGGCAAATTCGTGACGCGCGAGGATGGCGGGTTCACCCGGCTGGGCCGCGCGACCTGTGACTGCACCCCCAAACCGGCCGAGGCCGGAGCCCTGAAGTCCATCGGCGTCACGGCCCGGCAATGGGCCGCGCCCAAAATTTCCGAAACCGAACCGGACAATGATCTGGACCGCTTTCTGGCCCGGGCCAAAACCCACTCCTTCACCATCTCGTCCATGGCCTTTCAGGATGCCTGGAACCTCAATCTGGAACGCCTGCAAGGATGCTGCATTCATGTGGCGCAACCAGACGGTCGTCTCATTCCGTTCTGCGCCTTCAATCTCACGTCCAGAAGCGGCCAAACGTTGTACCGGGGGAAGGTGTGAGCCCATCCTCCGTCGAGGCCCTGACCGCCAGACGGCTGGATCTGCCGTTGCCGCTGAACCGCGAAGATTTGGAACGCGCCCAGATGGCGGCCCTGCGACAGACCGTGATTTATGTTCAGGCCAAAAGCCCGTGGTATCGGGAACGCCTGGCGGGACTTGATCCGGCCGATCTGAAAACTCCGGCCGATCTGACCCGGCTGCCGCTCATGTCATCCACGGACGTGGGCGAACATGGGCTGCGCATGGTCTGCGCGCCGCAACGCGATGTGGCCCGTATCATCACCCTGCAGACCTCCGGCAGTACCGGGGCACCCAAGCGTCTGCATTTCACGGCCACGGATTTGGAAGCGACACTGGATTTTTTCCTTCACGGCATGTTCAGCCTCGTCACGCCATCGGATGCGGTTTTGGCGCTGTTGCCCCATGCCCAGCCGGACAGCACCGGCGATCTGCTTATCCGCGCCCTGGCCAAAGGCGGTCTGCGCTGCCAGGGCATGTGGCCACCGGAAAACTTCGCGCACTGCGCCGATGAAATCCAGTGCGAGGGCTTCACCTGCGTTGTCGGGCTCCCCCAGCATCTTTTGGCACTGGCGCACGAGCTGCCATTCGGTCAGGTCCGGACCATGCTCTTGTGCTCGGACTATGCCCCACCCGCGTTGCGCGCCCGGATCGAGGCACTCTGCGGCTGCGAAACATTCTTGCATTACGGCGCGACGGAAACGGGCCTGGGCGGCGGCGTGGAATGCGCGGCTCACAACGGCTGCCATCTGCGCGAATCGGAACTGCTGGTGGAAATCGTCAGCCCCAAAACAGGCGCCCCGTTGGCGCATGGCGAATTGGGCGAGGTGGTTGTCACGACGCTTGGACGCCAGGCCATGCCCTTGCTGCGCTACCGCACCGGCGATCTGGCCCGGCTGGCCACGACGGCCTGCGTTTGCGGCGGCATCACGGCCAGGTTGCGCGACATTCGCGGCCGAAGCCCGATAATTACCTTGTCGGACGGAAGTGCCCTGTCCAGCCAGATGCTGGACGATGCGCTTTTCGCGGTGGACGGGCTGACGGACTATCGGGCGGCCGTGGTTCAAAATGAGACACTCTGGCTTGAAATCGAATTTTTGTCCCGGCCGGATCACGAAAATACGAAAACGGCTATACGCCTCGCCACGGAGGGTATCCCCTCCATTGCCCGCGCCCTGGCCATGGGACACCTGCAAGTCGCAACGCGACGGGTTGACTTTTTTTCCCCGTCCCATACCGCGAAACGAACACTTTTGGACAAACGAGGACAAGTGACATGAATGACATACTAGAGGCATTGCTGACAGCGTTGCGGCAGGGCCAGAGTGTTGTGATGTGCGCCATTGTGGACAGTTCTGGCTCGGCGCCCCGCACGTCCGGGGCGCGGATGTTGGTTTTTCCGGACGGGACGATCCAGGGCTCGGTCGGCGGTGGCCCCGTGGAGGGTGCCTGTCAACGACACGCCGCGAAACTGCCGCTGGATAATGGCGCCTACGACACCATGTCCTTTGATCTGTCCTCGTCCACGGCCGCCGAGGCGGGCATGGTCTGCGGCGGGGCGGCCAGGGTGCTGTTGCAGCGGATCACTCCGGAACACATCGATTTTTTCGCCCGGCTGGATGAACTGGTCCGAAACAGGCAACGCCCGACCCTGGCCACGATCCTGACCGAAACCGCGGCTCCGCTCCTGGCGCTCTGGAGCCAGGGCGACGGTTGGCAAGGCCCCGCCATTCCGACGCCGATGGCCGAGGAACTGGCCCGCAAGGCCGCCAAATCCCGCCAGCCATTTCGACTGGAATCCGAGGGGCTACGGATTTTCGCCGAACCCGTGGTCAGCCCCGGCGTCGTGCACCTGGTCGGCGCCGGACATGTGGCCAAGGCCGTGGCCACGGTGGCCGATTTCGCCGGATTCGAGGTCGTGGTCATGGACGACAGGGCCGATTTCGCCAACGCGGAGCGGTATCCCCGCGCCCGCGATGTCCGCGTGTTGTCGAATTTTGACGGATGCCTCGCGGATCTCGGCGAGGACGACTACGTGATCATCGTCACGCGCGGGCACGTGCATGACCGCGATGTCCTGGCCCAGGCGCTGCGCACCAACGCCGGCTACATCGGCATGATCGGCAGCAAAAGCAAACGCGCCGCCGTATATCGGTCCCTTCTGGAATCCGGCTACACGCAGGCGGACCTGGACCGCGTTTTTTGTCCCATCGGACTGCCCATCGGCGCGGACACGCCGCACGAAATCGCCATCAGCATCGTCGGGGAATTGATCCAGGCGCGGGCGGGGGCGGCGCGATGATCCCGGAGGGCATCGGAGCCTTTGTTCTCGCCGCTGGATTTTCCTCGCGCATGGGGGATTTCAAGCCCTTGATGGATCTGGAAGGCCGGACCCTTTTGGAGTGGGCCGTGACCGCCTTCCACCGGGCCGGAGTGCGAGCCATCACCGTGGTCACGGGCCACCGAAACGAGGAGGTCGGTCAAGAGGCCCGTCGCCTGGGAGTGTCCTGGGTGCAAAACCCAGATCCTGGCCGGGGCATGTTTTCCTCGGTCTGCGTCGCGGCCGAGGCCGCGCTTGGATTGGATGCGTTTTTTTTGCTGCCCGTGGATATTCCGCTGGTCCGTCCGGCCACCGTGCAGGCCCTTGTCGCGGCCAGGAATGCCATGTCCGGGAATGCTGGCCGAACTGTTTTGTATCCCACCCATGACGGTCGGCGTGGACATCCGCCCCTGATTCCAGGAGCTCTTGTTCCCGCGATTTTGGATCATGACGGCCAGGGGGGGCTTAAAACCCTGCTGGAACGTTTTCCGGGCCAGGATGTCCCGGTTTGGGATCGAGGCGTGCTCCTGGACGCGGACACGGGCGATGATTTCGCGTTGTTGCGGCGCAAGGCGCGTCGTTTGCATATTGGCGAAGCCGGGGAACTGCGCGCCCTGTCGGAGTTGCTCATGCCCTGGCGCGGCGTGGCTCATGGCCGGGCCGTGGCCCGCGTGGCCGTGCGTCTGGGCGAGGCCTTGAACGCTCACGGCCATGACTTGGATTTGGAATTACTCCACAACGCGGCCCTGGTTCATGATATCGCCAAGGGGCTCAAGCAGCATGAACAGCGCGGAGGGGAGATGCTTGCCGCCCTGGGTCTGGACGGACTGTCCGACATTGTCGCCAGCCACCGCGTGGTGCCGCCGCCGGCCTCGGGTCGGCTCACGGAAAAGGAAGTGGTTTGTCTGGCCGACAAATTGGTGCGTGGTCCACGGCGCGTCGATGTGCGGGCACGGTTCCAGGAAAAGCTCGACCAGTATTGGGATGATCCCGAGGCCTGCGCCGCCATCCGGAGCCGCATGGACAAGGCCTTGGGACTACAGGAAATGGTGGAGCGGATCACGGGCTCGGAAATAGATGGAATACTCGCGGGGGTATTGTCGTGACCGTGTATCTGATTCGTCATGGCGAGATCACCCAATTTTCGCCGCGCCGGTTCGTGGGGCGGACGGACCTGCCCCTGACGGATCGTGGACGGGCCCAGATGGACGCCGTGGCGTTTTTTTTGGCGGACAGAGGAGTGGCGCGGCTGCTGTGCAGCCCACTCTCGCGCTGCGTGGAAAGCGCGACCATTATCGGCCAGGCCCTGGGGCTTGCGCCCCAAGCCGTGCCGGATTTGCGCGAGATTTCCCTTGGCGCCTGGGAGGGCCTGACCGTGGACGAGGTTCGCGGCCGTTTTCCCGGAAGCTACGAGGCCCGGGGGCTGGATTTGGCTGGTTTCCGACCTGCCAGCGGCGAGAGCTTCACCGACGTGCAGGGTCGGGCGTGGGCGGCGTTCAAGGCCATCCTGGAGGAAGAATCCACGGATGTCGCCATTGTCGCCCACGGTGGAGTCAATCGGGTTCTTTTGTGCCGCATCCTGGGCATGCCGCTGGAGAATCTTTTTCGTATCGGCCAGGATTACGCCTGCGTGAACGTGCTTCGTCCCGCATCGGAAGCTCTGTGCGTGGTCACCATGAATTTTTCGCCATCGGAGCCGGCCGCGTAGCCCCGATCAGGCTTGACCCCGCGCCAGATCAGCCTTTGTGCCCCCCTCTTCACGCCTTGGCGGAACTGCGATAGACCTCCGGCCATCCTGAGTATCAACACTGTTCATGGAGGACGCATGATCGATCCGGGTAAACTGTTGGGTGGGTTGCTGGGTGGTTCCGGAGGACTGGGCGGCCTGGGAGAGCTGGGACAAACAGCCAAGAATTCCCTGCCGGGCAAGGCCGCCTTGGGCATGGGCCTTTTGGGCGTGGCCATGGCCGCTTTCGAACATTTCACGGAGCAAAAATCCGCTCCGGCCACGGTCGCCCCGCCTCGGCCGCCGTCCGGGCCCATGCCGCCGTCGTCGGGGGCTCCTGTTCCGCCGCCAATTCCCGTGCCCAGTCTCCGTGGCGCGGACACGACACCACCTCCCTTGCCGGGTTCCGGGGCAACGCCACCACCCACGCCGGGCGCGCCTGTCGCCGCGCCCGTTCCACCATCTGTCCAGGCCTCGACCCAGGCCGATCCGGTGTTGCTCATCCGGGCCATGATCGCCGCCGCCAATGCCGACGGCGTGCTCGACGATACCGAACGCATGCGCATCCTCGGACATTTGGAGGGCGTCGGCCTGACCGAGGAGGAAAAGGATTTTCTGTGCGCGGAATTCGACGCGCCCCGGACGCTGTCCGCCATCACGGCCGAGGTTTCCTCCCCGGCGGCGGCCGCCCAGGTTTTCGCGGTTTCGCTCCTGGCCGTGGACGTGGATACTCCGGCCGAGCGCGATTATCTGACCGCTTTGCGCCAAGCTCTCGATCTGGAGGAGGAGGCGGCCTTGTCCATTGCCCGACGGCTGGGCAAACACTTTTAGACATGGACGAAGCCGGCGGGTTTTCGATTCATCCTTGCCATGATCTTCACTCTTTACGGAGATACCCATGACACAATGGTATTTGAGTTTTGACGGCCAGCAGGAAGGCCCGTTTGATTTGACCCAGGCCCAGACCAGGGCGCGGATGAACCCAGGCGGATTCGCCTGGCGCGAGGGGTTCGCGCAGTGGGTGCCCATCGCCCATATTGCCGAATTGTCCCAGACCGCGCCGGCGGTCATGGCGCCGCCCCCGCCGGTCAGCCGGGGAACGGACGAAATCGACTTCAAGATCGTCGGTCATGAGATGCAGTTCGTGGAAGTGGAACTCGATCCGGGCGAAAGCGCCGTGGCCGAGGCCGGAGCCATGATGTACAAGGACGCCTCCATCCAGATGGAGGCCGTGTTCGGCGACGGCTCCGGTGGTGGAGGCGGCTCCTTCATGGACAAGCTGCTGGGCGCGGGCAAGCGGCTTGTCACCGGCGAAAGCCTGTTCATGACCGTGTTCACCCATGCCGGTCAGGGCAAGGCCCATGTCGCCTTTGGCGCGCCCTATCCGGGCAATATCATTCCCCTGTCCCTGACCACGGTGAACGGCACGCTCATCTGCCAGAAGGATTGCTTTTTGGCCGCGGCCAAGGGCGTGTCCATCGGCATCCATTTCCAGCGCAAGATCCTGACCGGACTTTTCGGTGGCGAGGGTTTTATCATGCAGCGCCTGGACGGCGACGGGCAGGTTTTTCTGCACGCCGGCGGCACGGTGGTGGAGCGGGTCCTTGCTCCGGGCGAAGTGCTGCACGTGGACACCGGATGTCTCGTGGCCATGGAGCAGACCGTGGAGTTCGACATCCAGCAGGCCGGCAACATCAAGACCGCGCTTTTTGGCGGCGAGGGCTTGTTCTTTGCCCGCGTGGCCGGTCCGGGCCGGGTCTGGCTGCAGTCCTTGCCGTTTTCGCGCCTGGCCGGCCGCATGCTGCAATCGGCCTCGGGCGCCAGCTCCAAGGACGAGGGCTCGGTCCTCGGGCCGCTCGGCTCGCTTCTGGGCGGCGACCGCTAGCTCGGTTTTGCGCCACACGGAAAAGGCCGGTCGGAATCATCCGGCTGGCCTTTTTTCGTGCGTGGCCCTCTCTGGACGGGGTGTTCGGCCTGCGTTAGGGAGCGGGCCAGAACCATACGGAGGAACCGAATCATGATTCGAATCATAGTTATGTTGTGCGTCTGTCTGCTCGGCCTGCCGGCCATGGCGGCGGAAACCCCGGACGCGGCCCTGGCCGGACTGCAGCAGGCCATCGATACCAAGGATGCTGGCTTGTTGGAAAAATATATCGATGTGCGCGGGGTCATCGCCAAGGGCGTGGATGCCTTTATCGCTGATTTTGCCAAGCATCCGCCCAGCGGCGAGGGGGATCCGCTGCTGGAGATGCTGTCCGGCGGTTTGGCCGCCGAATCCGGCCAAGCCGTGGCCAACCCCATGAAGGAACTTCTTGTCGAGGAAACGCGGAAGTTCGTGCTTTGGGGCGTGGCTTCGGGGAATTTTTCCGGCAGTCCGTCCTTGCGCCAGCCCGTGCAGGACGGCGGACTTTTGTCCTCGCTGTTCGCCGACGCCTCCATTGCCCGCAAGGAATTGCGGTCCATCCGCTGCGCCGCGCCCAAGGGCGACCTGGCCACGGCCTCGGCCAAACTCTACGACCACGGCAGCGAGCGGAGCTACCCGGTTCAGGTCAGACTGAAACGGCAGCCCGAGGGGCACTGGAAGGTGACGGAGGTGAGCAATATCCGAGATTTGATCACCACGGTCCGCAAGGAGGCCGAGGCGAGGTAAGGTGGGGAGGGTGAGCCCAAAACACTTTTATGCGTTTCGGGCTGGTGCGAGGATTTATCTTGGTTTGTCAGTAGGTTAGTGATGCATCATCCCATCCCTGTGAGAGCGGCCAAGATGGCCCCTTTCACAAGGATGATTCGTGTTCGGGAAATGGAATTATTCCATTTTTACGTCAAAGCGAGGATTGCTTCGTCGAAGACTCCCACGCAGAGCCTAGCTTCTCGCAATGGCGGGGATATTTGGCTCGTCCATTGCGAGCGACCGCAGGGAGCGCGGCAAGCCAGGCTCTGCGTGGAATCCATGCCTTTCCTGATGTCGTATCGATTTAGAAATGGAATTACTCCCACTCGGCCATCTTCAGGCCCAACATCCTGGAATTTTCCGTTAAGGCCCGTTTGATTTGGTCCGATACTCCATCTGGGTATTCGGCGTGGATTTCCAGATTGACGCGGATTTCGGCATTGGGGTCTTGGGCCAGGACAGCGATGATTTCTTCGGCCAGTTCGGTCAGGCGGGCCTTGGCGGAACCGGCGCTGATTTCGGCGCAGCCATGGAATGCGTTGGCTTGTGGCTTAGGTGGGTCCACAGGTGACGCAACATTGATGGCTGGTGGAATGATCGGGATAACCGGAGGCTTTTCATTTACCGGTGTAGGCTCAACTGGATCGACGGGCTTATATTTTTCCCGTTCGCGTCGAGCCTCCTCGGCGAGTTTTTCTTCATACGCCTTGGCTGCACCCGGTTCGATCAAGAGCAGCGTGCCGTCCACCTGCACGTTGCCGCTGCCGAACTGGAATCCTTCAAAGCCATCCTCCTTCTGGCCATAGGCGCAACCAAAGAAATCTTGGCTGGCGGCTCCGGCTTGGACCGCTTTTTCCAGGACCTGACGGTTACGCAGGCGCGGCAGGTAATGGAATTTCTGGCCGTCATCCCAGAAGGTCTGGGCCAGCACGGCCACTGAGTCGTTCTTCCAGTACAGTTCCTGAAGTTTGGTCCGCAGGTGGATGGGCGACCATTCGGTGATGATCAACTCGTTCTCGCGGCAGATGCGCTCAATTTCCGCCGGCAGGGAATT
>RZYB01000061.1 GCA_009930495.1 Deltaproteobacteria bacterium | reverse complement strand
GCTGGGACACGGTTCTCGATGATTCCAACGCGCCCCGTTATCGTTGGTTCAAGGGTGCCCAGTGCAATATCGTCTACAATGCCCTGGATCGGCACATTGCCACGGCCAACAAGAACAAGTTGGCCCTCATTTGGGAGGGCGAGGCCGGGGACACGCAGAAATACTCCTATTATGAGCTGTATCGCGCCGTGAATCGTCTGGCCAATGCCATGCGTTCCCTGGGGGTGGCCAAGGGCGACCGGGTCGTGCTGTATATGCCGCTCGTCCCCCAGACCATGATGGCCATGCTGGCCTGTGCCAAGATCGGGGCCGTGCACTGCGCGGTTTTCGCCGGTTTTTCGGCCAAGTCCCTGCGGCAACGCATCGCCGAGGTCGAGGCCAAGCTGGTCGTCACCGCCGACGGGTTTTATCGCAACGGGCGCCTCATCAATCTCAAGGCCACGGTGGACGAGGCCCTGGTCGCCGGGTGCGATTGCGTCGAAACCGTGGTTGTCGTCAACCGGGCCAAGCTCGACGTGGACATGAGCGAGGCCCGCGACATCTGGTACGACGCCCTGGTCCGCCAGGAACGCTCCGAGGCCGTGACCGAAATCATGGATGCCGACGATCCGCTTTTCATCCTGCACACCTCGGGAACCAGTGGCGAACCCAAGGGCGTGGTCCACGGCCACGCCGGGTACATGGTCGCCCTGCACCGTTCCTTGGACTGGGTTTTCGACATCAAGCCCACGGATATTTTCTGGTGCACCGGCGACATGGGCTGGATCACGGGGCATAGCTACGTGGTCTATGGTCCCCTCATCGCCGGCACGACCACGGTCATGTACGAGGGGCATCCCCTCTACCCCCAGGCCGACCGCATGTGGGATATTGTCGCCCGTCATGGCGTGACCATTTTGTACACCGCGCCCACGGTCATCCGCATGCTCATGCGCTACGGCAACCAATACCCGCGCATGCACGATCTTTCCAGTCTGCGCCTCCTGGCCAGTGTTGGCGAGCCTATTTCGCCGGACACGTGGCTGTGGTTCTACAAGCACATCGGCCATTCCGAATGCCCCATTCTGGATACCTGGTGGCAGACAGAAACCGGGGGCTGCATGATCACTCCCTTCCCGGTTTCCGTGCTCAAGCCCGGTTCCGTGCACCGGCCCATGCCCGGCGTCGAGGTCGATATCGTCGACGATCAGGGGCGGCCCCTGGCCGCGGGAGAATGCGGCTTTCTGGTCATCACCAGGCCCTGGCCGGGCATGCTTCTCGATTTATACCGCCGGTCGGAGTTGTTCGAGCGCGTCTACTGGCCCTTGGGGCCGGATGTGTTCTGGACCGGTGATTACGCCCACCGCGACGAGGATGGCCTGATCTGGATTCATGGCCGCGCCGACGATGTCATGAACATCGCCGGGCACCGTATCGGCAATGTCGAGGTCGAGAACGCCTTTCTGGCGCACAAGGCCGTGTCCGAGGTGGCCGTCATCGGCATTGCGGACAAAATCAAGGGCGAGGTGGCCAAGGCCTTCGTGGTGCTGCATCCGGACTTCGCGATCCTGGACGATCGCAACGAGATCATCCGCATGCTGAAGAACCACATCCGCAAGGAAGTCGGGCCCGTGGCCGTGATCCGGTCCGTGGAATTCGTGGAGCAGCTGCCCCGAACCCGCAGTGGCAAGATCGCCCGGCGGGTCTTGAAGGCCAGGGAAAACGGCCAGGAGGTCGATCCGGCCCTCATCGACGCGGATTGAAACCAGGGCCGAGCCATCAGTCACGAGGGCTCTCCATGGCGTGGGGAGCCCTTTCGTTTCGACGAGGAAGAATATGCACGATGCCGATGTGATCATCGCCGGAGCCGGGCCGGCCGGAAGCACGGCCGCTCGGGTTTTGGCCAAGCAGGGGTTTTCCGTGTTGGTCGTGGACCGGGCCGCGTTTCCACGTCCCAAGCTTTGCGGCGGCCTGTTGACCTGGAAGTCCATGCGTCTGCTCGAACATCTGCGGGTGGGGCGTCCGGCGGATCTGATCGCGGCCGGCGTCGTGGACACGGTCACGGACGGATTCGTCTTGCGCCACCGCGAAAAGCGTCTGGCCCAAGGCCGGTTTGCCTATCCGTTTCATCTCGTGAACCGCGCCGCCTTCGATGCCCTCCTTCTGGATCGAGCCCGTGCCGCCGGAGCCGAGGTGCGCGTCCAGTGCTCCGTGCGTGGCGCTGATTCGGCCGGAGTCCTGGATACGGATCAGGGGCGATTGCGTGGTCGTTTTGTCATCGGCGCGGACGGGGTCAATTCCGGAATTCGCCGCGCCTGCGACGTGGACAAAAAGGACTGGGTCGGGGGGCTGGCCTCGGCCATCGAAATCGCCGTTCCCTGGTCCGAAAGCCCGCGCCGCACGGATCGGCCGGAGCTCTTCGCGGGTGTTTTGTCGGCCGGGTACGGATGGTTCTTCCCCAACCGGGACCGGGCTCTTTTGGGCATCTGCGGCCTGTCCCGGCATACGCCTAATTTTCGACGGGCCTTTCTGGATTTTCTGGGTGTTCTTGGCGTGCGCGAGCCCGAGGATTTTGTCCGCCACCATCCTCTCCGGGGCCACCCCCTGCCCTATGGCAACGCCCTGGACCGGCCATGGGCCGGGAACACGCTGCTTGTCGGCGACGCGGCCGGACTGGCCGATCCCCTTTTGGGCGAGGGTATTTTTTATGCCCTGCTTTCGGGCTGGTACGCGGCCGAGGCCATTGCCCAGGCCTTGCGCGGAGGCTCTCATCCAGGCCGGATTTACGAGTCCCGGCTGGCTGGGTGCGTTGCCCCGGAAATACGCGGCGCGAATCGGCTGCGTTGGCTTCTTTTTGGTCTGGAACGCTACGTGAGCCCCGACGCGCTGCGTGGCTATTTTCGTCTGCGTACCGGGGCCCTGGCCGAGATGGTCCACGGTATCCGCTCCTATGCCTGGGGGCGGAAAAAAACCTGGGATTTTTAACTGGAAGTCGGTTTTTGACAGTCGGCCTGGTTCGAGGCCAAGCCGGTGACTACCGGTGACTAAAAAGAGCCCGTTCTCCGGAGAGGCCGGGCTCTTGGCGTGGTGCGCGGCATGTCGGGATCAGTCGGTTGGGTAGAAGTCGGTGGCCGAAATTTCCCGCGCTCCGGATTCTCTCCGCGTGGTGTGTTCGGGCCGGGCGCCGGCTATTTTAGAAATCCAACGTCTTTTTCCAGGCCGTGGCCAACTCCTCCACGGGTGCGCCGACCAGGATTTTGTCCCCGTCGCGCAGGGTTAGCACGCCGTCGGTCGTTGTCTGGCCGATCAGACCCATAAAATCTCCGGCGAACAGGGCCTCGAACGCCTGTTGCTTGTCCTTGGCCACGGTCACGATGAAGCGGCTGGCGGATTCGCTGTACAGGGTTTGTTCCACGGTGCAGTCCAGGCTTGGCGCGGCCGTGACCTCAATATCCGCGCCGATGCGTCCGGCCAGGGCCATTTCGGCCAGGGCCACGGCCAGACCGCCATCGGAGATGTCGTGGGCGGCCGTCAGCAGGCCGTTTTGGATGGCCTCGTACATGCGTTCGTAACGAACCCGCGCCGAAACCGCGTCCACCTGGGGCACCGCGCCGCACAGGCCCAGGGCGTCGGCGTATTCGGAGCCACCCAGTTCGTTCTTGGTCAGGCCGAGAACGTAGACCAGCTCGCCCGGTCGTTTGAAGTCCGAAGTCATGGTCTTGGCGCAGTCCGGGATGACGCCCATGACCGAGAAGAGCACCGTGGGCGGGATGGAGATTTTCATGCCGCCACCGGTGTAGTCGTTCTTCATGGAGTCCTTGCCGGACACGCAGGGCACGCCATACGCGAGGCAGTAATGGGCCAGGGCCTGGTTGGCGCGGACCAGCTGGGCCAACTTGTAGTGGCCGTCCGGAGTCTTTTCGGACTGGACCGGATCGCACCAGCAGAAGTTGTCCGTGCCGGCCATGTGGTGGATGTCCGCGCCCGTGGCCACGGCGTTGCGCACACCTTCGTCGATGGCGCAGGCCATCATCCAGTAGGTGTCCAGGTCGGAGAGCTTGGGGCAGATGCCGTTCGCGATGACCAGGGCGCGCTCGCTGTCAAGCTGGGGCCGGATCACGGCGGCATCGGCCGGGCCGTCGTTCTTGGCGCCGACAAGGGGCTTGACGACGCTGCCTCCCTGGACCTCGTGGTCGTACTGCCGGATGACATACTCGCGCGAGCAGATGTTCAGGCGTCCGAGCATGGTTTGCAGGAAGCTTGCGTGGTCCGTGACCGTATTCGTGCAATCCGGGCAGGTGCGACAGTTCCGGGGCTGTTCCCAAACGGCCTTGAGCTGGAGCTGGGGGGCGCCGTCGTGGAGGAACTCCATGTCCAGGTCGGCCACGATCCGCTCGCCGTGGCGGACATGCAGAAATCCGGAATCCGTGAATTGGCCAAGGTCCGAGACCTCGACGTCCATTTCCCGGGCCAGGGCTGTGAATTCGTCCAGCTTGGCCGGCGGCACGGCCAGGGTCATGCGTTCCTGGGCCTCGGAGACGAGGATTTCCCAGGGGCGCAGACCGTCGTACTTGAGGGGGGCCTTGGCCAGGTCCATGTCGCAGCCGCCGCAGTCCTGGGCCATCTCGCCCACGGACGAGGACAGGCCGCCCGCGCCGTTGTCGGTGATGGCGTTGTAGAGCCCCAAGTTCCGGGCGCGCATCAGAAAGTCATACATCTTGCGCTGGGTGATGGGGTCGCCGATCTGCACGGCCGTGGCCGGAGAGCCTTCGTGCAGTTCCTCGGACGAGAAGGTCGCGCCGTGGATGCCATCCTTGCCGATACGGCCGCCGGCCATGATGATGTGATCCCCAGGCAGGGCCCTTTTTTCGTGGCTCGGCCTGCCGGCGACCTGGGCCGGCATGGTTCCGATGGTGCCGCAGAAGACCAGCGGCTTGCCCAGGAAGCGCTCGTGGAAAACGATGGCCCCGTTGACGGTCGGGATGCCGGATTTGTTGCCACCGTGCTCCACGCCTTCGCGCACGCCTTCAAAAACCCGGCGCGGGTGCAGCAGGCGCGGCGGCAGCTCGCCTTCATGGAAGGGCGAGGCGAAGCAGAACACGTCGGTGTTGCACAGGAGATTCGCGCCCAGACCCGTGCCCATGGGATCGCGGTTGACGCCGACGATGCCGGTCAGGGCTCCGCCGTAGGGGTCCAGGGCCGAGGGGCTGTTGTGGGTTTCGACCTTGATGCAGACGTTCATGTCGTCGCTGAAACGGATCACGCCGGCGTTATCCTTGAACACGGACAGGCAGAAGTCATCCGCGCCCATGCGCTGCCGGAGCATCTTCGTGCTGCCCTGGATAAAGGTCTTGTAGAGGCTGTTGATTTCCGTGGTGGTGCCGTTTTCACGGTTTTCATAAGAAATGCGCGAGCTGAAAATTTTGTGCTTGCAGTGCTCGGACCATGTCTGGGCCAGGCACTCCAGCTCCGCGTCCGTGGGCGCGGCGGGCAGGCCCTTGGCCCGGCGGTGGGCGATGACCCTGGGTTGGGTGTAATACTCGCGGATGCGGCGCATTTCGTCCAGGTTCAGGGCCAAAACACCGTCGCGGGACAATTTCATGAGCCCGGCGTCGTCCAGGGCCGAGAGATCCACGGTTTCGACCGTGTTGCTGGCCGCGCCCGTGACCTTGGCCGCGCGCGCCGGAAAGCCGGGATTGCTTGCCCAGTCTGCCGCGCTTTTGATTTCAAACCGCTGGATCAGCTCGTTGGCCAACAGGTCCTTGGCGATGTGCCCGACCTGTTCGCGGCCGAGCTCCGCCGTGATCAGGTATTGGGTCGAGGTGTAGACGGCGATGTCCATGCCTGCATCACCCAGGACGGTACGCAGGGTTTCCTTGGCCGTGCGACCCTCGTTGTCGGTCACGCCGGGACGAAAACCGACCTCGATGATCCAGTCGAAATCGCGGGCGGCCGGCGTGGTCTGGGCCGTGTGCAGGACCGGGTCGTGCAGGGCTCCGGCCTCGATGGCCTGGGCGATCTGGGCCTCGGTCAGGCCGTCGACGGTATATACCCGGATGATGCGGACGCGGTTTACGTTCAGGCCGAGTTCGTTGTGTATCTTGTGGGCGGTCTTGTTGCCCTGGGTATCGGTCACTGCCTGGCGCAGAGCCACTTCGACTCGGATCGGCATGATGGTCTCCTGGGATGTTGGGTGATTCAGGACAGGGGGCTGGTCTGCAGGTGCACGATGGTGTTCCCGCCGGACGCCTTGGCTTGATAATTGGCTTTGTCACCGCGTTCAAGCAGAGAACGCGCCGTGTCTTCGGGCTCGAACACGCTGAGGCCGATGCTCAGGGTCACCTGGGGGTAAAGGACCGTCAGTTGCTCCTGGATGCGCGAGGCCATGGCCAGCAGGGTGGAATGCGCGGCGTTGCTGGAAATGATGACGAATTCGTCACCGCCATATCGGCAGGGATAGTCGAATCCCTTGCGCAGCACGGACCGCAGGATCTGGCCCAGATCCCGCAAGGCGCGATCTCCACTGTGATGGCCATGAGTATCGTTGAAATCCTTGAATTTATCGATGTCGAAGAAGATCAGCCCCAGGGGTACTCCCGTGCGCTGGGCGCGGGCGATTTCGCGGTCCAGGATGGGTTGGAGGTGGTGTCGGTTGAAAACCTGGGTCAGGGAATCGAGAAGCGCCTGTTCCTTGATCTTGCGTTCCAGGCGGCGGATGGACGAGATATCCCGGCCAACGACCAAGCCATGGTCTGGCCCGGACGGAAGCTTCGAGAAGAGAAGTTCCAGCTGGAGGTGGGCATCGTCGAGCACGATCTGGGCTTCCACGGCTTCGGCGCTGTTTTCCAGATAGTCCATGCTCCAGGCCGTGGGATAGACGACCGTGGGCCGGGTGATCTGAAACAGGTTCTTGCCGCGCAGATACCGGGCGTGGCGCCCCGAGGCATAGGTGATGACGCCGGATGCGTCGGTGGTCATGACCAGGTCCTGCATGGAATCAAGGAGACGGTCCAGAAAGTCCCGTTGGCGCAGGGCCTCGGTTTCGAGCACCTGGATTTCGGTCAGGTCCTGGATGATGACCAGTATCCTGGTTTGGGCGGCGGCCGTGATCTTGTAGCTGGTCAGGGCGAGACAGGACCGTGCCGTTCCGGTTTTGGGGCCCAGTCCGCAGGCGACAACGCAGTGGCTGGTCCGATCCTGGTCGGCGAGGTATTTCGACCAATTCCAGAGGTCCGGGAAACAGCCGGTGCGTTTGAGGGCGTCTTCCAGCATCTGGCCGGTCAGGTCCTCCTCGCGCAGATAGGCCGAAAAGCGTGGGTTGGCGCGGATGACGCGGCCCGCTTCGGTCAACAGGGCGACGCCGGCGGGTAGGATGTCCAGGAGTTCGGCCTTGCTTTCCAGGGCGTGGACGGTTCGCAGATGGTATTCGTAGCTACGGGCCAGCAGACGGCCATAGAGCGTGGTTTCGGCCTTGATGTCCGGGTTGGACGAGGGCGAGATCAGGCGCAGTTCGCCCATGATGCGGCTTTCCGTTTTCAGGCCGACGGTCAGCGCGCCTGGGTTTTTGAAGCGCTCGATGGACGTGGCGTTGCTGGGCTGGCCAAGATTGCCCTCGTCGACCACGTAGCGCTCGAAAAAATTGGTTTCCGGCGAAAAAAGAATGATTTCGGCTTGGTCGCAGTTCCAATTCCAGCGCAGATGGCGGGCGATGCAGGTGGCGATGGCGGAACGGCCACCGGTCAGGCTTTCGATTTCCCTGGCCTGATAATGGAAGTCCTGGAAGGATTGCAGCGGCAGGGTGTAGAGGCGCTCCTCCAGGCGTTGTTCGGTGATGTTCATGGCCGCGCACATGGCGCTGAAGCGATGGGCGCAGCGGGCTCTGAGGCTTTCCATGCCGCCGGCGGCGGGCCCTAGAACCTTGCCCATGATGAAGTTGAGCTGGCCCAGGGCGTCGGGTGACGGATCGTCGCGGAACTCGACCTCGGCCCAGCGCGTGCCAAGGATGACGGCCTGGGTCAGGGGCGGATGGTCGCGGAGGTGTTCCAGGTCGTGGTGATTGGCGATGGCCGCGACGATGTTCGAGGGAAAGCGCCAATCGCGCAGCAGATCGGCGGTCAGGCTTTCGTGATGGCGGGCGGCGTCCGGCCAGGACAAAAAGATCGAGTCGGTGCGGACAAAATCCGGATACTTGAGGGCGGCGCGCAACTCGTCCGGGTAGGTCGCGGCGTAGAGCAGCAGGGATAAATCCTTGATCAGGGCACAGAGATAGGCCGTGTCCTTTTCCGCCGGGCAGATGCTTTCGGCCACCAGCTCGGCGCCGATGGCGGCCCAGATGATGACCCGCCAGTTGGCGAAGGCGTCGAACCCGTGTTTTTCCAGAACGCTGCTCAGGCTTTTCTGCAGGCTCAGGGACAGGGCAATGCGCAGGATTTCGTTGTTGCCCAGGACAAAGGCGGCCCGCTGGAGATTGGTAATCTTGGATGTTTGTCCGTAATGCGGGGAATTGACCAGGGCCAGGACGGACGTGGCCAGGGCCGGGTCGAGCTTGAGGATGGAGGCGATGACCGCCAGATCTGGTTCGGGAGTGGCCATTTCATGCAGCAGGCGGTTCGTGGCCGGGGAAAAGGTCGCCTTCAAGGTGTCGCGCAGGGACGTGCCGATAGCGATCAGGGGAAGGCGATCCGTGTGCATGCTATTTCTCCCGGTGCAGGACAAAGTCGATCATGGCCCGCAGATGTGTTTTTTCCGAACATTCCGGAATCGCGTCCAGGGCCTGGTCGGCCAGACGCAGGTAGCTTTGCGCCGCTTCCCTGGTTTTTTCGGCCCAGCCCTGGGTCACGATGGCGTCGATAATGGCATCCTGGCGTCCGGTCGGCAAGGCGGGATCGGCCAGATCGTGATGCATCTTTTCGCGGACATCGGAGGCCAGACTCTCCAGATACAGAAGCAGCGGCAGGGTGAATTTGCCCTCGCGCAGATCCCCGCCCAGGGGCTTGCCGGAGGTGTCCGGTCGGGATGTATAATCCAGGGCATCGTCCACGAGTTGGAAGGCGATGCCCAGGTTCAGGCCGAAAATTTCGGCTTGGGTCTGGATGCGTTCCGAGGCCCCGGCGGCGATGGCTCCAAATCCGCAGGCGGCTTGGATCAGATAGGCGGTCTTGCCGGTGATGATGGCGATATATTCCTGGCGGCTGATGCGTGGATTGCGCACGGCCGCGATTTCCATGATTTCGCCGGTGGCGGTCTGCATGATGGCCTTGGAGATACAGGCGGTCAGGGCCGCGTTGCCGGTCCGGGCCACGATTTCGTTGGCCAGGGCGAGAAGCACGTCTCCAGCCAAAATGGTCGGCGCGACGCCGAAAACCGTGTGCGCGGCGGGTTGGCCCCGGCGCAGGTCGGCGTGGTCCAGGATGTCGTCGTGCATGAGCGTGGCCGAGTGCAGAAATTCCAGGGAGCAGGCCAGGGTCGGCAAATGGTCGCCTCGAAATCCCAGGGCCCTGGCGAAAAGCAGGGTCAGCATGGGACGCAACCGCTTGCCGCCGGCATCCATGACATGGGCGGCCACGGGGCGGACCAGGGGATGCAAGGCCGTGACCTCGGCGCGGATGGCGGCGTTGATGACGGGGAGTTCCTTGAGGAAGGCGATTTTGAGCTGGGCGATGGCGTCGTTCATGCGTGGGTCCGAAAGGTTTGCAGGATATCCAGGGCCGCTTGGCCGCGCGGTCCCATGTTCAGACTGTGGTCGTTCACATAGGCCGCAATATGTTGTTCGAGGGTGGCCGCGTCAAGCTCGCGGGCCAGGGCCGCGATGAGCGGCATGATGTCGGACGGATTGTGCCGGGCGTGCAGGATGCTGGCCCGAAGGGTCGTCGTCAGGGCCGCGTGGACATCGTCGCCCAGGGCTTTCCGGGCCAGGATGCAGCCCAGGGGCAGGGGGAGTCCGCCCGTGTGCTCGCTCCACCAGAGGCCCAGGTCCGTGTGCAGGGACAGTCCGTACCGGTCGTGCACCAGGGCGGTTTCGTGGATGAGCAGCCCGGCATCGACCTGTCCCCGCTGCACCGCGTCCACGATGGCGTGGAAAATCATGGGCACGGGCGTGAAGGCATGGGTCAGGGCCGCGGTCAGGACGCGCATGGCCGTGGTGTCCAGGCCGGGAACGGCGATGGTTCGGGGCGTGCCGGCGAAATCGGCCCGGGTGACCAGCTTCGGGCCGTGGGCCAGCCCAAAGGCACCGCCACAGGGCAGAATGACGTGGGTGTCCCGCAGACGCAGGGCCGTGGCCGCGCTGACCTTGATCACGTCCCAGGTGTCGTCGAACGCCCCCTGGTTCAATTCCTGGACGTCGTGCCAAAAAAAACGGCTGTCCAGGCCGGCCGGGGGCGGAACATGTCCCAGTATCCAGGACGCGAAAATGAAGGTGTCATTGGGGCACGGCGAAATGGCCACGGTCAATGGGGTCATGAGGTTTTCTCGCAAAGCGTGGGCAGAATGGCGGACAGGGAGGCCAGGGCCGCCTTGAAATTCCATTGGGATTTGTCACGGGCTCCAACCGGGTTGGACACGGTGCGCACTTCCAGAAAAGGCAAGTTTGCCAATCGCGCGGCCAGGGCCAGGCTGAAGCCCTCCATGTTTTCCGTGGCGGCCTGATAACGCTGGCGCAAGCATTCGGCCCGGGCCATGTCCCCGCTGACACCGGCCACGGTCAGGCTTGGCCCCGTGGTCCAGGTCGGGGGCAGGGACAGACCCATGGCCGTGGCGGCCGCGACGGGGTCCAGCGCCAGATGATTGGGTGGCGTCAGGTCGAGCTGGGGTAACATGGGAAAGTCGAGGGCTTCCGGGGCTTCTGGGTCCGCGTGGCGGACGGCGTATTCGGGCCAGATCTCGGCGTTGGCCACGCAGATGCCACCCAAGGGGAGACGCGCGGTGTCAAAACTGCCGCAGATACCCACGTTGACCACGCCGCAGGCTTCTGGATGGGCTTCCAGAATGGCGCCAATGCGCAAGGCCGCCGCGATCGGGCCGACTCCGACCACGCAGGCCAGTATTTCCCGTCCGGCCATGGTCAGGCGGCGAGGACGCGTGGCGTCGATGGACGCGGCATGATTCAGGGCGCCGACGCATTCCCGCGAAGTGGCGCAGGCCAGGATGAGCATGCGCGTCTTAAAGCCGCCAGTAGTCAAACTGGTCGGAAAGTGCGTCTTTATTCAGGAACCCCTTGACATCGATGATGATTCCGTTCTCGGGGTGGCGAAACATGCCCTTGAGCCGGGCGGTGTCCAGGCCCGCGAATTCCTGGTGTGGAACCGCCAGGATCAAGGCGTCCAAGTCGCGCAGGTCCTCCAGGGGGCAGAGGCGTACTCCATATTCGGCCAGGGCCTCGGCGGGGTCGGCCAGGGGGTCGTGGACCAGAATCCTGGTCTGAAAATCGGTCAACTCATGGATGATGGCCTCGACCTTGCTGTTGCGCAGATCGGGCACGTTTTCCTTGAATGTCAGGCCCAGCACGCCAATTCGCGCCCTCTTGATCTGGCATCCCCTGTTGATCATGAACTTGACGGTTTTTTCGGCGATGAATTTGCCCATGCCGTCGTTGATGCGCCGGCCAGCCAGGATGACCTGGGGGTGGAAACCCATGGATTCGGCCTTGAAGGTCAGATAATACGGGTCCACGCCGATGCAGTGCCCGCCGACCAGACCCGGCCGGAAGGGCAGGAAGTTCCATTTGGTGCCGGCTGCCTGGAGGACCTCATTGGTGTCGATGCCCATGCGGTCGAAGATCAGGGCCAGTTCGTTCATGAGGGCGATGTTCAGGTCGCGCTGGGTGTTTTCGATGACCTTGGCCGCCTCGGCCACTTTGATGGACGAGGCCCGGTGCACGCCGGCCTTGGCCACGGTTTCGTAGAAGCGGACCAACAGGTCTGCCGTGGGCTTGTCCTGACCGGCAACGACCTTGACGATGGTTTGCAGGGTATGGATTCGGTCGCCGGGATTGATCCTCTCCGGCGAATAGCCAACGGTGAAGTCCCGACCGCAACTCAGGCCGGAGCGTTCTTCCAGGATGGGAACGCAGATTTCCTCGGTCAGGCCGGGGTAGACCGTGGATTCGTAGACGATGACCGCGCCCTGGCTCATGTGGCTGCCCACGGTCTGGGTCGCGCCGATCACGGGTCGCAGATCCGGCTTGCGGTTGCCATTGATGGGCGTGGGCACGGCCACGACGATGACGCCGGCCTCGGCCAAACGGGTTGGCTCGGCCGTGTATTCGATGCTGGCCCGTGCCAGATCCGCTGGCGGGACCTCCCTGGTGGAATCTTGTCCGGACAGAAGTTCGTCGATGCGGGAGTGGGAAATATCGAATCCGATGACCCGGAAATGCTGGCTCAGGGCCACGGCCAGGGGCAGGCCAACATAGCCGAGGCCGACCACGGCCACGGCGCGCGCGCCGGATTGGAGTTCGTCGAAGTGGATCATGGTGTTATGGGGCTACAGGTTTGCGCGCGACGTGGACATAGACGATGCCCGAACTCAGCGCTTGGTAGGACACCGCGTCGAAGCCGGCATCCAGTAATTCATGGGCCAGGACGCGGGCGTCCGGAAAGGCCCGGATGGTGTCGGCCAGATATTGGTAGGCCTCGGGATCGCGGGAAAAAAAACGGCCGATCTGGGGCAGGATGGTGCCGAGGTAGAAGTTGTACAGCCCGCGCCAAATCCGGGCTTGACCCGTGCCGAATTCAAGGATGCACAGACGGCCGCCAGGGGCCAGGACGCGCAGGATTTCCCGGTAGGCGTCGTTTCGGGGCAGGATGTTCCGGATGCCGAAGGCGATGGTCACCGTGTCCACGCAGGCCTCGGGGAGGGGTAATGCCCGGCCGTCGGCCTGGACCGGAATGATGGTTGGGCTCTCCGCGATCTTGGCCTGGCCCCGACACAGCATGGCTTGGGAAAAATCAAGGGCCAGAACGGTTTGTCCGGGATGCCGGCGCAGGATTTCGCGGCTGACATCCAGGGTCCCGGCCGCCAGATCCAGAACGCGGCCGGTGGCGCCGGGACGCACGGTTCGAACCAGGCGGTGACGCCAGTACAGGTCTTGTCCGGCGCTCAGGAAGTGATTCAGGAAATCATACCAGCCCGCGATGCTGTCGAACAAGCCGGACACCCGCTTGCCGTGCTCACGCGGATTCAACGGTATCGTCCTTGTCTGGCGTGGGCTTGTCTTTGATCACGGTTCCACGGATTTCGTCGTAGATCGGAGCAAAATGTTCCGCGAAGTTGGACGGAGAAATGCGGCCGACTTCGATGAACTTGACGACGATTTCCTTGGCCACCTGCAAGGTAAGTTTCTGGAGCTGGTCCATGGGGTGTCTCTCTGGTTGGGCATGATAAAAAAACCGCCCGGGGGGAATGGTGTCGACCTGCCTTGGGGAGACCGGGCGGTAAAAAAAACAGAAAGAAAAACCGGCGAAGCCCTCCCTTCGTTTTTTCGGGGCCTCTAGCACAGGGGCCGCCGCGAGTCGAGAGCCAGGGAGCGCCCCGACCTAGCCCTCCATCTCGCGCAGCAGGCTCGCGATTTCCTCGCGGATGATTTTCGCGGCCGTTGTTGGGATTTGGCCTTGGACATAGGCCCGCAGTTCGGCCTTGAGGTCTTCGGTGGGAATGGGCGTTTGCCTGGGCAGGGCGTCCACTGCTTGGCGCATGTCGAGAATGGATTGCCGCAGGGCGTCCAATTCTTCCTCCTTGCGGCGGAGCCCTTCGCGGACAACGCGCAACTCCTCGTCCTGACGGTGCGCTGTTTCGCGCAGGGCTTCGAGTTCCTGGTCCCGGGCTTGAATTTCGTTTCGCGTTGCCGCCAAATCGGACATGGCCACGGCCATGTCGTCGGTCCGTTCGCGCAGATCCTGGATGTCCTGGCGCAAGCTTTCCAGGGCGGCCAGGCGCTCCGATGCCGCCGTCAGATCCTGGCGCAGGGTTTCCAAAGCCTCGGCGCGATCCATGTCCGCGAGGCGGGCGTCCAGATCGCCGCGCAGGCTCTGGGCTAGATCGGCCAGGGCCGGAATGGCGGCCGGGTCCTCGGGCAGGATGGCCAGAATGTGTTCGGCGGACAACGGTTCGGGCTCGGGCCGGGCTTCCAGGACGGCCACGCGCTCCGATGCCGCCGCCAGATCCTGGCGCAGGGTTTCCAGAGCCTCGGCGTGATCCATGCCCGCGAGGCGGGCGCCCAGGTCGTCGCGCA
>RZYB01000060.1 GCA_009930495.1 Deltaproteobacteria bacterium | reverse complement strand
AAAAAAGATAAAGGACTTAGGCTGAAAAGCTTAAGTCCTTTTTTCGTGTCCATCGCCCAAAAATCGAGAACCGCCCGCGCGGTATTTCCCGGATTTTTTCAGACAGCCCCTACCCCAAACATCCAAACCATTTCTTGATCTTCAGCGCCATCAGTTGCCGTCGTTCCGCAAGAAATTCCTGATACTCCATGACGTTGCCATCGATCATGCGTTCCGGAATGCAGTTCATGCGCAGGTTATCAAGCAACTCCCGACGAGTCGTGATGCCACCGTACTTTTTGCCTCCGTCCTGGACCTGCTCGACCAGTTCCGCGAAATAGATCGCTGGTGCCTTGGCTCCGATGGCAATATTGATTTCGCTTTGAGCGATCACGAAGTTGGCGATCTGGTTGTAGCCGCCCCGCGTCAGACCCGCATCCTTGAGAAATTTTTTTGGATAGATGTGATGCACGTCGGCCCGGTTCAGCAACAGATCGATCACGGTGATGTCTCGCGAAAGAAATCCCAAATCCTTGAACTTGACCTGGGCCGCCTGATAGCAACGGAAATACGGGCTGATGCTCGACGACGTGTCCATGAATTGCGGTAGCATGCCTGTCCAGAAACTGTCGGGCAATTCGTTCGTGATGACCGCTTCCGTGTAGGACGATATCCCACGGGCTTCTATCTGGCGGATATCGAGATCTATGGTTGTCTCGGGCGCTCCGCTGCTGTACCGGCCGCGCAAAATGGACATGGCGAACCAGCGGCGGATCACGCGTTCCAAATCGTCGGCCGGCATGTTCTCGGCCCGGCCCCGCAAATACAAAATGTAGGCGAAGTTGACGGCGTTTTGGCTGCCGATGAGACTGCTGATGATAAATCCCGCTGAACGCAGGATCATTGTCAGGCGTTCAAAGTGGGTCCTATTGACAAACGCGAGGATGCCCGTCTTGAGCTTGCGGAAGGATTCCTCGGCAATTCCCTCCTCGTATTGCTTGGTTTCAAAATTACGTCCGGAAAGCAACGCCACCAGATCTTGCAATTTGCCCCGGCCAAACTCCGATGTGAAGGCGACCCGCAGCATGTCCGTGTACGTTGGATCATAAATGTCGTCGTTCACATCGGCGATCCATTTCATCTTATCAAAAAATTCGGAGCGGACGAATTCAAGATCGCCGTTCTTGATCTTGGAGAGGAACTCCGGCGCAACGGCCAAGTGACAGAAATAGTCGATGGCCTTGCGCAGCATGTTGCCGCCATAGGTCTCGTTGACGGCGATTTTGGACATGGCGAAGTCCGCCTGGGACAGAGGCGTGCCCGCCGAATTCACGCGGATGAAAATTTCGGTGACAATCTCGATGTCCAGATCTTCGGCCAGTTCGATGATGCCCACATGATTGTGGATAATGCCGCGCAGTTTCTCAATGATTTCGAAAATATGCTCTTGGCATGCATCAGGATTGGCTTGGCAATAGGCTCCCACCAAAGGAAAAAGCTTGGCAGCGGGCTCAAAGACCTTGGCCACATCCGGAATCCAGGCCACGTCCTTGCGAATGGCCGGGTTGGCCACTTCAAAGCGCTCTTCCTTGGGATTGAACGCAATGTGGATGTGTCGCGTTTCGTAGTCGTCCGTCAAAATTTCCTGCCCCAGGAGCGCCGCCATCAGAGCCGTGACACGCTGCTGCCCATCGATGAGGATGCGCTTTCCGGTCGAAAGGGAGCCGTCCTTGAGCTTCACATTAGGGTTGCGCCAAGCGATCAGATAACCCACGGGATAGCCGTGATACAGCGAATCCAGCAGGTTACGGACCTTGGTCGGTTCCCAAACAAAGGGACGTTGGATTTCAGGAATGGCGATTTCGCCAGACTTGACATACGCCAACAGGGTTTCAATGGGATGCGGCGTGACGGAATAGCGTTGCGTTGCCATGGGGAGTACCTTTACTGCATGGAGCATGATCTGTTTTAAAACTCGTGGACACGGCGTTTCCGCTACGGGAAAACGTCCCGTGACGTAAACCCACGATGCGCCTCGGCCAGCGGGGTCTTGTTTACCCATGCTCCACAACCTGTCCAGCCGCATACTCTTCTCGACTCTTTTGCACCTGACCCGTCCGGGTAGGATACGCGCCCTTCAAGAGAGACCTCGCGGCCGTCCTTGGACCTGCGGAAGGCAGTTGGGGGCCGTGCCCATGGGGTTCGCCTCCTTGCCCCTCACGCCTTCAAGTATGGCGCGGCCAGTTCCAACACGCGCAGCGCCTCTTCGTCCTTGCCGTGCTTGATGCAGCCCTGGGCATACAGGCGGACTTTTTCGCGTAGCCCCGCGATAACCAGCGCGTGCTGCTCCCTGGTCAGGGCCGTGGTTTCGAGCAGATCGAGGATGGCGTAGACACGATACAAATCAAGGCCAATGATTCGGCGCGAAAGCTGATCCGCGTGGCCGCCGGTCTTGATGGTCAACGCCTCGGGAACAAGGCCCACCGGATACCGCGCGCCGACCCGCAGCCACAGGGCGTAATCCTCGCAGGCCGGCAGGCGTTCGTCGAACGGGCCCAGTTCATTCCACAGGGCGCGGGAAAACATGACGCAGGAAGGACTGATCAGGCACAATTCCAGGGAGCGTCCCAAAAACCATCCCGCCTGTTTGGCGTGCTTGCGGCATGGATTGACCCGCACGCCGTCGCGAATCCAGATTTCATCGGTCTGGGAAATCTCCATTCCGCTTTCGCGCATGAAGGCCACCTGCCGCGCGAGCTTGTCCGGCAGCCAAGAATCATCGGAGTCCAAAAGCGCGATACATTGCCCGGAGCTGGCCGCTATGCCCTGGTTTCGGGCAGCGCTGACCCCTTTATTTTCCTGGTGCATTCCCGTAAGCCGGGGATCGCCGAATTCGGCCAGGACCGCGGCCGTGTGGTCCGTGGACCCGTCGTCGATCACGATCAGCTCGAAATCAGTCCAGGTCTGGGCCAGAACGGACGCCACGGCCCGGCCAAGCACATCCGCCCGGTTATGGGTGGGAATAATCACGGAAATAAATGGCATGCGGAGTATCCAGGTTGTCAATGTGCGGTGGTTCAACGCCACCGCCTGGTATGGAATGTACCTGAGCCGGCTTCTGCTGGAAGCCGGGCACGAAGTGCTGGTGCTGGGTCTACCGGGCACCCTGTCCGCCCGCAAGGGCGAGGACTGGGGGTTGCCCCTGCGTCTTTTGCCCCTGAACACCACCACGCCCTGGGGGCTGGCCGGACTGTACGCCGAGCTGAGGCGCCTGACGCGGGAATTCAGGCCCGATGTGGTCAATTGCCACCGGGGCGAAGGCTTCGTGCTCTGGGGGCTGCTCAAAAAGGACCTGGGCGGCTTCAAGCTGGTGCGCACCAGGGGAGATCAGCGCCTGCCCAAGGCGAATCCCGTCAACCGCTGGCTGCACAACACCGTGGCCGACGCGGTCATTGCCACCAATTCCCGCATGGCCCGCCATTTTCAGGACACCTTCCAGACCCCGCCCACCAAGCTGCATCGGATTCTGGGCGGCGTGGACACCGCCCTGTTTTTTCCGGACCCGGCCGCCCGCGTTCGGATCAGGACAGAATTGGGCTACGCGGACACGGATTTCGTGGTCGGCCTGCTGGGCCGGTTCGACCGGGTCAAGGGCCAGTTGGAGCTGATCCAGGCCGCAAGCCGCCTGCGCCGCGCCGGCATGACCAATCTGCGTCTCCTGCTGCTGGGATTTGACTCGGCCACGCTTGAGACCACGGTCCGCGCCTGGATCGCGGAGCACGGCATCGAGGACATCACCCACATCACCGGTCGGCGGCCGGATATCGCCGCCTGCCTGAACGCCCTGGACCTGGGCGTGGTCGCCTCGTTGTGGTCCGAAACCATTGCCCGAGCGGCGCTGGAAATCATGGCCACGGGAGTACCTCTGGTTGGCACGGACGTCGGGGTCATGCCCGACCTGCTCGAACCCGAGGCCATGATGCCGGCGGGCGATATCGATGCCCTGGCCGCGCGCATCCGCTCCGTGGCCGAAAACCCCGTCATGGCCGATCGGTTGCGACACGGGCAGGCCAGACGCATGGCCAGTCTTTCCGGGCAGGCGTTCCTGGCTCGAACCTTGGAGGTGTACGCATCATGATCCGTGTCGCCCTGATGCTGCCCAAGCTCGGCCGCTACGGCGGGGCCGAACAGTTCGGCTACCGTTTGGCCGAATATCTGGCCGGACCGGGCGCGGCCGAGTTCGACGTGACCTTCATCTGCGCCAAACAGGACGGACCAGCGCCCCAGGGCGTGCGCGTGGTGCGCGTCGGCCGTCCCCTGCCGGGCAAGCTCGGCAAAACCCTGTGGTTCGCCCTGGCCGCCGAAGTGGCCCGACGCCAAGGGCGGTTCGATGTCAGCATCGGTCTGGGCAACACCGTTTTTCAGGACATCACCCGCCTGTCCGGCGGACCGACGCGGCTGTTCTGGGACTATTCCATCCGGGCCTGGCCCCGGGGTTGGCCGCGCCGGCTCAAGACCATGTCCCGCCGGCTCTCGCCGGGCAAACAGCTGGGATGCCTGATCGAACGGTTGCGCATGCGCCACAGCCAGGTATTGGTGGCCAATTCGGAATTCGTGCGCGATCTCTCCGCGCGGGCCTTTCCGTTTCTTGACGCGGACGCCATCCGCGTCATCCACAATCAGCCGGATTTACGTCGCTTCACACCGGGCGACCCCGCCCACAAGCCGGACCTGCGCCGTCGCTTCGACCTGCCCGTGGACGCGGAGCTGATCGTCACGGCCGGCACCAATTTCCGCCTCAAGGGCGTGCACGTCCTGATCCAGGCCCTGCCCCTGCTGCCAACCTCGTTTCATCTGGCCGTGGCCGGAGGTCGCGGCAGTCGCGACTTGACGGCCCTGGCCAAAAATCTGGACGTGGCCGGACGGGTTCATTTTCTGGGCCGGGTGGACGACATGCCCAGCCTGTACCAGGCCGCCGATATCTTCGCGCTCAATACGTTTTATGACGCCTGCTCCAACGCCGTGCTCGAAGCCCTGGCCTGCGGGCTGCCGACCATGTCCACGACCAGCAACGGCAGTTCCGTGTTCCTGCGACCGGAGGCCGTGCTCCCCGACCCAGCCGACGCGGCCGAACTGGCCCGACGCGTCCAGCTTCTGATCCACGGCGGCGCCACGGGACGAAGCGACTTTTCCCCGCCGCGCGGTCTTGAACCCTACGCCGATCTGATCCGGAGCCTGGCATGACCGATCTGGCCACCTTTCAGCCCAGGCGCATCCTGGTTTGCCAGCTGCGTCAAATCGGCGACGTGCTTCTGACCACGCCTTCCATCCGTCTTCTGAACGAACGTTTCCCGGACGCCGCCATCGACGTCTTCACCGAAAAAAAATGCCTGCCGGTCCTGGAGCACAATCCCCGTCTGCGCCGGGTTTGGACAGTGGACAAAAAGGCACTGCCCACGTTTTTTCATGAACTGGCCTTCTACGCCCGCATTGCCCGCGAAAACTACGATCTTGTCGTGGACTTCCAGCAACTGCCCCGCTGCCGTTTCGTGACGCTCATGAGCCGGGCCAGGGTCCGCCTGAGCTACCCGCCGCCCTGGTACAACCGCCTTCTGTACACGCACTGGACGCCGCTCTGCGGCGGCTACTCGGCCAAGCACCGGGCCAGCATGCTGGCTCCCCTGGGCATTGCCTGGCAAGGGGAATCCCCGGAGATATTTCTCACCGAGGCCGAAACCGCCTGGGCACGCGCCTACCTGGATGGATTGGGGCTGGAGCCCGGCGCCTTCGCCACCCTGGACCCGACCCACCGCCGCGTGACGCGACGCTGGCCGGCCCGCCATTATGGCGCCATGATCGGCCACGTCCACGCGGCCCGGCCGGACCTGCGTTTCCTGATCCTTTTTGGACCCGGCGAACGGGACATGGCCGCCGAAGTTCTGAACCACTGCCCCGCTCCCGAGGCCTGCGTCCTGCCGGACAATGTCATCGGCCTGCGCCAGATGGCGGCCGTGCAATCCCTGGCGAAACTGCATGTCGGCAATTGCTCCGGACCACGCCATTTCGCCGTGGCCGTGGGCTGCCCGACCCTGACCATCCTGGGCGCCACCAGCGGCGCCTGGAGATTCCCCTCGAACGCGCACCACGACATCCACGCCGATATATCCTGCCGTCCCTGCAACCAGAACACCTGTTCCCGCAAGGATCTCGCCTGCCTGGAAGGCCTGGCCCCGGAAGTTGTCGGCCAGCGGGTGCTGGACATCTGGGCCACCCTGCCCTGATCGTCGCAAAACGGATTTCAAGACCAGGCCGCGTGGCCGGCCTCGCGCCGGCGCCGCGGCCTGGAACGGTTTATTCTCCGGACGCGGACACGCTGGCCGTGGCGAAACGAATTCCCCGCGCCCGCAAGGCGTCCTTGCCGCGTCCGGTCAAATCAGAAATGAACCGAAATTGCTGGCTGGAATCAACAGGGTAGGCCTTCAGCCGATACCAGGTCCCCCAGGGTTTTTCCTGGACGATGACGGCGATCGGATCGTCGTGAAAAATATACGGACTGGTCAGGGCCACGTCTTCCAACAGACGCCTCGCTGTCCGGCTGTCATGATCGGGATGGAGATAAAAATCCGCGACGCACTGCAACCGCGCGTCGCCGTTGTTCGAATTGGAAACAGGTTGCGTCCACAGCAGGCCATGGGGCACCAATACCCGGTCGTCGTCCGGCGTCACGATCTCCACCGTGCGCAGTCCGATGTGCCGGACCTCGCCGTACACGCCGCCCACCGAAATCCAATCCCCATTGCGGTAATTCTGTTCCCCGATGGACACGACCCCGGCGATAAGGCTGCTGGCGTAGTCCTTGAGGGCAAAACCCAGGGCCAGGCCGACGGTGCCGAGCACGGCGACCATGTTCCGCATGGACGGCTCGATCAACAAGGGCATGGCCAGACCCAGGGCCATGACGATGATCAGCAGCCGGATAAAGGGCACCAGGGCGAGCACGAACAGGCGCCGGCGACCAGGAAGCCGGTTGGCGAGCAGCGGCACGACCCGCTGCGCGACGAGCACCAGCACTATCGCGCCGACCACGATGGCCGCCAGTTCCCAGGCCATGTCCGAATTCAAGGTCTTGAATATCCGTCCCAATTGTTCGCCGTCCGCCATGATTTCGTGCTCCGTGCGGAAATGGGGCCAGGCCATCGACACCGGCGTGGCCCGAAATGGTTCCCAAGTTCATATTCCAACATGCCGGCGCCCGCCGGGGCCGCGCCGGATACGCGCCTAAAAATCATCGACCAGATAGCCGTGCGACCGAAGCAGGCGACGGACAGCCGCATACGCCGATTCCCGAACCAGCCAGCGGTTGTCCTCGTTGCGCATCAGACCGGCGCGCTCAAGCCGGTGCAACAGCGCCGCGCTCTTCCAGGTCGCCCAGGGCAAAAGCTCCGCCACAAGATCTTGGCGCATGCCCCCATGGATGAGGGCCGCATGCAGGGCCAGGCGCGTTTCCTCGCCATCCCCTGTCGGGAGCACCGGGTCCGGGGGCATGTCCGTCACCCAGACCCGATCCTCCGGGGTCTGCCCGTCGGAAGCGCCAGAAACCTCTCCGTCCCGCGCGGCACCGTCGGAATCGGGCTCCGAACGCAGACGCCCGCGCCACGTGTGCGCGGCCAGGGCCACATTGCCCCGGCAATACGCCGCGAGTTGGAAAAACTCCTCGGGAGGCGCCTTCTCTTCCGACGGGACGGAAAAAATATCGCGGCCATTGGCCGCGTTGCAAAAATGCACGGACCCGGCCGCTCGCGGAGCGACCATTGCCGCGAAAAGGCACCGCAGGCGCTGGGCGTCAAAAGCCTGCAAGGTCAACTCCCGGCACGACACCGGCGCGACACGGCGCAGATACGCCCAGGACCAGCTGTCACAACCCAGCACTCCCGTCCCAAGCCCGCCCTCGGCCACGAGAGACAACAACTGACGGACCAACCCCAGCCCCCGGACATGGCGCAGGAAACACGCTTCAAGGCATGGCAGCACCCAAGGGGTGCCCGCGCGGGGCCAGGCGGCAAACCAATCGGAATCAGTGTCGAAGATCTGATCCATGGACGGCGCGGGCACGAGGGTCGCCCCGCGCAGGCGGGCAAAGAGCGTCAGCAGCTCCGCATGCCCGGCAAAAGGCTGGCCGACAACCATGCAGGCGCGGCCGGGTTCGGTGGTTCCGGGCCAATCGTCAAGGGCCACGGACAATGCCCGGGTCGCGTCATCCCAGGGCAAGGGGCGCACCAGGGTCGACATCCGGCGCGGCGACAGATGGTGCAGGTCCGCCTCCTCCTTCACGGGCGTCTCGTCCCTGTCCGCCGGGCGGCGAAAAAAATTTCTGAAGGCCGTAACGCCCCGCGCCACGGCGCTTCCCACGGAAAGCACGGGCACGGCATAGGCGGACAACGGAACAAATTCCCACAAGGCGCGGTCCTCGTCACCCTCGCGCGCGGAACACGGATCGACATGCGGCGTTCCGGATACCTGGCTCGACATCACTCCTCCGTCATCGCGCCACCATTGGTTGAGCGTCCTCCCCGAACCGCACCATGCAGCCGGAGTCCGACCCGGGGGCATCCACCGCATGAACTACCAGGGCGTCCCGACGCCCCCCGCCGCCATGGGGGGAACACACCCTGGCCCGACGCATCAGAGCGGTGGCTGCTGCTGGAGATACATCGGCAGGGAGACGGCGGCCCCCTTGAGACCCAACTTGCGGCGGATGTTTTTGCGGTGGGTCTGCAAGGTCTCGAAAGATATTCCCAATTCCTCGGCCATGGCCCGTCCCTGCCAGCCTTGCTGGATCAAGCGGCAAATGTCCATTTCCCGTGGCGTGAGCAAGGCGGCCATGGGCAAGGACTCGGGAGGGGCGTCGCTCAAATCCGCGATCCTCTCCTCCAGCGCGGACTTGAACGCCTCCCGGACCAACGGAGATTCTTCCCGGGCCATGCGGTCCACGGTGGGCAGCAATTCCTCGCGCACCTGCTGCACCAGATCCTCCTTGAGTTCCTGTTTTTCCTCCTCGGCCGTGAGCAAGACCTGCTTCAGGGCGATGTTCATGCCGGCCACGGCCCGACGCGACTTTTCCAGATCCCGCTCCAGGGCCATGCGCCCGCGCAGGTCGCGCAGCATGAATTGATACAGGCGCACTCCGCCGGCGCTCAGGCAACGCACCTTGAGCTTGACCGGGGCCAGGTCGCCCTCGCGGTCCAGGGTGGTCAACAAAACACGCCAGGAGGCGCCACGCTTGAGGCTTCCGGTTCCCTCGCGAACGTGGTCCCGGTCCCGAAGATGCACGATGGACAAAAAATCCCTGTCGGTCAGGGGATGATCGACGTCCAGGGCATAAAGACGGTGGGCCTTGCGGTTGGCGGCCAGGATGCGCAAGGCATCGTCGGTGAGGATGATGGCGTCGCGGGCATCGTTGAAGACGGCGTTGAACACGGCGTAATCAAGCGAAGCGGCCGTTGGCGCGGGATGGACCTGGGCCTCGGTCTTTTCGAGAATGCCCAGATTGGGAGTCAGGGACAGGTGGACGACGAAGCCGCCAGCCGGGGCCAGGGCTTCCGGAAGGGGGACAAGACGCGCGGTCAGGCGGTCTCCGGACGAATCCGGTGGCGCGAGCGCGGTTTCAGTCTCCAGGCTTCTGGCCAGATTGGCCATGGTCCATCCGGCCAGACCAAGAACCTCGGCCAGGGGCCGGCCCATGGTCCGGGACCAGCGCCGGCTTTCGTCGTGAACGCGGACAACCGTGCCGGCTGCATCGCAAAACAGAATGGAGGTTGGCATGGAAGTTCCTTGTATCGTGTGAAAGGCGCGACAGGCCGTGACACGAAAACCGGGACGAGCGCCCAACCGGGCCAATGCACGGATTGCGGCTCCGTCGCGAGGGGGAGCCAGGCGGCCCGCCCCGATCAAGCCGGATCACGGACAAAGAACGACGCCAAAAAAACGGGGCGGCCAAGAACTGTCGGCCGTCGGTCCGCCCCTTGTCGGAGCGGACCGACGGCCAGGGCGCGAATGCGTCCCGACCCAGGAATACGGCGGGGTTAGCGTTGCGTGGCCAGGGATCTGGCGATGGAATAGCAGTAATCGCCGATCTTCTCCAGTCGGGCCAGCAGGTTGATAAATGTCAGGCCGCCCTCGATGCCGCAGGCCCCGACCTTGAGACGTTCGATGTGCGCGTCGCGCATGGTTTCGCGCATGGCGTCGATGGTCGATTCCGCCTCCTCGGCCCGTTTCGCCAAATCATGGGGCGGATTGATCAAGGCCTCGGTGACCATTTTCAAGAATTCATCGACCTTGGTCGAAATGATGAACAAATCACCCATGGCGTTTTCGCTGAACATGAGCTCCTTGTCGACAATATCCTCGCACAAAAGTCCCAGGGCTTCGACCGCGTCACCAATCCGCTCGAGATTATTGACGATGCGGATCTGCTCGGCAATGTCCGTGGAGATTTCCTCGTTGATCTCGCTTTGCATGGTCTTGGCCAGAAAAATCGAGATGGCCTTATGCACGTCGTTGATATGCGCCTCGAACCGTTGCCGCATCCGGACGGTGCGGTGGTCACGCCGTTCCAGGCCGTCCAGGGCGTTGGCGTAGGCGGCATTGACCGTGATCGACAAACGGTGGATTTCGCCGCGCACCTGGGCCAGGGCGGCCACGGGATTGTCCTCCACATGCTGGTCGAAGACAGGCATGTGAAAAAGATCGTCGCCAGAGGTCTGGTCCTTGGGCGAAAGCCAGGTGCCGACCCGAATCAATGCCGGCAGGAAAATAAGAAAGACGACGGCATTGGTCAGGTTGAACAGGGTATGTCCGTTGGCCAGAAAACGGCCAACATGGGGATATTCACCGCCGACCTGCATGTCCCAGGGCTTGGCGGCTGTCAGGTGCATGCTCGTCCATTCGACCCCTTGCAAAAAATAGGGAAAAATCAGGAGCATGATGCACACCCCGATCACATTGAACATGGTGTTGGACCGGGCCGCGCGGTGGGAATCGATGTTGCTCGACCCGATGGTGGCCAACTCGGCGGTGATGGTCGTGCCGATGTTCTCGCCCAGGACCAGGGCCATGGCCGAAGGAAAATCAAGCAGACCCTGGGTGGCCAGGGTCATGGTCAGACCCACCGTGGCCGAGGACGATTGCAAAATCATGGTCAAAATGCAGCCCGTGGCCACGCACAGAAGCATGCCGCCCGTGGACGAGGCGTCAAACTTGGTGAAAAATGCAATGAACTCGGGATCGGAGCGCAAGGGCTTGAGGCCGTCGCCCATGACCGTCATGCCAAAAAAAAGCAGGCCAAATCCCAAAATGACTTCACCGAGATAGCGGTATTTCTTGCGCGGTGAAAAATACTTGAGCGGCACCCCCAGGGCGATGGCCGGTAGGGCCAGGCTGGACAGCTTGAAGGCGATGAGCTGGGCGGTCATGGTCGTGCCGACGTTACAGCCAAGCATGACCCCGACGGCCTGGCTCAGACTCATGAGCCCGGCCGAGACAAAGCTGATAAGCATGACCGTGGTCGCCGACGAGGATTGGACAATGGCCGTGACGGCCGCGCCCGTGACAAACCCGACCACCCTGTTGTCGGACACGGCCTTGAGGACATTGCGAATCCTGTTGCCGGCGGCCATTTGCAGGCCTTCGGTCATAAACTTCATGCCCAGGATAAAAATACCAAGGCCGCCCAGGGTCTGGATTAAAACGGAAAGCATTACGGGTATCCGGTGAGGTTAGAAGGTAACAGTCCGGTGACAGCACCAAAAATTCGCCCCTCTGTAGAGGATGTTCGACATCAGGAAAAGTTTTTTTTGCGAATCGAAAACTGTTCCGTGTCATTTACGTGACGAGACGATTTTCTTCCTGATTTCGAGCGCTTCGCACCTCTTCCCCCTCCCCGTGAACCCAAAACCGGGCCGGCTCTCCAAAGACCGGGTCCCGCCCTAATTCAGCCTGCCGGTTGCACAATTTCCCCGGCGCTGGCAAAAAGGCGGCATTCAGAAATCGATGTTTTTCATCCGGAGGGTCGTCATGGAAAAACAGACCGCCTTTGTTCTTTGGTTCAACGAACTCGGCATCGACGATGTGTCCCTGGTCGGCGGCAAAAACGCCAGCCTGGGCGAGATGTACCGCAACCTGACGCCCAAGGGCGTAAAAATTCCCAACGGGTTCGCCATCACGGCCCACAGCTATCGCCATCTGATGGCCGCGTCCGGCGCCATGGACAAGATCAAGGCCATGCTGGCGGGCCTCGACACCCACGACATGGACAATCTGATGGAGCGCGGCAGCCGCATCCGGTCGCTGATCCGCAACCTGGAAATCCCGGCCGACCTGCAAACCTCCATTGTCGCGGCCTACCGCAAGCTGGAAGCCGAATACGGCCCGAACGTGGATGTGGCCGTGCGCTCCTCGGCCACGGCCGAGGACCTGCCCGACGCCAGTTTCGCCGGACAGCAGGAGACCTACCTCAACATTCGCGGCCCGGAGGAATTGCTCGACTCCTGCCAGCGCTGCTTCGCCTCCCTCTTTACCAACCGGGCCATTTCCTACCGCCAGGACAAGGGCTTCGACCATTTCTCCATCGCCCTGTCCATCGGCGTGCAGAAGATGGTCCGTTCGGACCTGTCATCCAGCGGAGTCATGTTCTCCATTGACACCGAAACCGGATTTCAAGACGCGGTGTTCCTGACCGGGGCCTGGGGACTGGGCGAAAACGTGGTCCAGGGCGCGGTCAACCCGGACGAATGGTACGTCTTCAAGCCAACCCTGCGTCTGGGCTTCAAACCCATCATCATGAAGCGCACCGGCGGCAAGGCCATCAAGATGATCTACACCACCGACGCCAAGGCCCCGACCAAGAACGTGGCCGTGCCCGAGGAGGACCGCCGCCGCTTGGTGCTTGGTGATGACGAGGTCGTGGCCCTGGCCCGCATGGCCTGCACCATTGAGGAGCATTACAGCGCCCATCGCGGCCAATTCACGCCCATGGACATCGAATGGGCCAAGGACGGCCACAGCGGCGAGCTGTTCATTGTCCAGGCCCGGCCCGAAACCGTGCATTCCCTGAAAGACCGCGCCAAGCTCAGAAAATATGTCTTGAAGGAAAAGGGCGAAGTGCTGGTCGAAGGGCAATCCGTGGGCGAACTCATCGGCCAGGGGCCGGTCCAGGTCATCAAATCCGCGCAGATGATTCATGCCTTCCGCAAGGGCGAGGTCCTGGTCACGGACATGACCGACCCGGACTGGGAGCCAATCATGAAAATCGCCTCGGCCATCGTCACCAACCGGGGCGGGCGGACCTGCCACGCAGCCATCGTCAGCCGGGAACTGGGCATTCCGTGCATCGTCGGAACGGGCAACGCGACCATGAAACTGGCCCAGGGAGAGGCGGTCACGGTGGACTGCTCCGAGGGCTCCATCGGCACGGTCTACAAGGGCCTCGTGCCGTTCGAGATCCAGGAAACGGACCTGGGTGCCCTGCCCAAGCCCAAGACCAAGATCATGATGAACCTGGCCAGCCCGGAGCAGGCCTTTGAGAAGAGCTTCATCCCCAATGACGGCGTGGGCCTGGCCCGCGAGGAGTTCATCATCAACTCCTACATCAAGATCCACCCCCTGGCCTTACTCAACTTTGAGACCCTGCCCGACGAGATTTTAAAGCGCGCCATCGCGGACATGACCTCCGGCTACGCGGACAAGGCCGAATTCTTCGTGGACAAGCTGGCCGAGGGCGTGGGCATGCTGGCCGCCGCCTTTTACCCCAAGCAGGTCATCGTGCGCCTGTCGGACTTCAAGTCCAACGAATACGCCAACTTGATCGGCGGCAAGCTCTTCGAACCGAGCGAGGAAAACCCCATGATCGGCTGGCGCGGGGCCTCGCGCTACTATTCGAAGGACTACAAGGAGGCTTTCGGCCTGGAGTGCCGGGCCATGAAGAAAATCCGCGAGGACATGGGCCTGACCAACGTCGAGATCATGATCCCCTTCCCGCGCACCGTGGAGGAAGCGAAAAAAGTCATCGAAACCATGGCCGAATTCGGTCTCAAACAGGGCGAGAATGGCCTGAAAATCATCGGCATGTGCGAGATTCCGTCCAACGTCATCCTGGCCGAGGAATTTCTGGAAGTCTTTGACGGCTTCTCCATCGGCACCAACGACCTGACCCAGCTCATCCTTGGCGTGGACCGCGACTCGGCCCTGGTCGCCCACGTCTATGACGAGCGCAACCCGGCGGTGAAGAAGTTCGTCAAACAGGTCATCGAAGTCGCGGTCAAAAAGGGCAAGTACATCGGCATCTGCGGCCAGGCCCCGAGCGACTATCCGGAGTTCGCGGAATTCGTGGTCGAATGCGGCATCCAGTCCATGTCATTAAACCCCGACACG
>RZYB01000059.1 GCA_009930495.1 Deltaproteobacteria bacterium | reverse complement strand
CGGAAAATCCACGCGCCCCGGCCTGATCCATGATCCAGGCCACGGTTTCGCGCTCGGTCTTACACTGGCTGAGAAATTCCAGATATCCCACGGCCAGACTGTCCATGTCCCGCCGATCTTTCTCGGAAGCGTAGCGCTCCCAGCAATTCACCCCTTTGTGGCTCAATGCATCCATCGCCTCCTCCTTACGCCCGGCAAAAGAAAAAAAAGGGAGCGGAATCGCTTCCAGCTCCCCTCGAACAAACAGTCAGATGGCATCACAACTTGTTGAAAAACTCCTTCTCCGCGCCACACTTGGGACAAACCCAATCCTCGGGCAGATCCTCGAAGGCTGTCCCGGCATGAATGTTGTTATCCGGATCACCCTCGGCCGGGTCGTAGACATAACCACACGGACATTCCCAACGTTCCATGGCCATGATCGCCTCCTTGGTTTGCGGTTCGTGTTCTTGACGCCTATTTCTTCTTCATGGCCTTGGCCAGGACATCGCCCAGAGAGCCAAGACCGCCACCGGAAGACTGAGGCTTGTAGCCCTTCCAGTCCGAAACTTCATCCTTCTTCCCCGTGCCCAGGCTGATCTTGCGCTCGCGCGGATTCACGCTCTCGATGCTGACCACCACGGTATCGCCCGGAACGAGCTTGTCGAACTTCACCTCGCCCTCGGCCCTGGCCATGACGGACTGGGGCAAAAGCCCGGTCACGCCCGGCTCCAAATTGACGAACAGGCCAAACTGCTGTCGCTTTTCCACGGTGCCCCGCACGGAGGAACCAACCGAATATTTCTCGGCCACGGTCAGCCATGGGTCGCCCTCGGCGTCGCGCATGCTCAAGGAAATGCGCTGCTTATCCACATCAACCTGCTTGATGACGGCCGCGATAACGTCGCCGACCTGGACCATGTCGCCGGGTTTGTGGACGCGCTTGGCGTAGCTCATTTCACTGACATGAACGAGCCCCTCGATGCCGGGCGCGATCTCGACAAAAGCCCCGAATTCCATCAATTTGACCACCTTACCTGTAACCTTGTCCCCGTCCTTGAACCTCTCGGACACGGTTTTCCACGGATCGTCCTGAGCCTGCTTCATGGACAGGGAAATACGAATCTCGCCGGGTTTTTTGCCGGCGCTGGTACCCAGGTACTTGGCCCGGACCCGATCGCCCACGGTCAACACGTCTTCCGGATTCTGGATTCGGGCCCAGGAAATTTCCGAAACATGCACCAGCCCTTCCACGCCGGGGACCAGCTCCACGAACGCGCCAAAGGCGGCTAGGCGGGTGACCACGCCCTCGACCACGTCTCCTTCCTTGATCTGCTCGAAAAAGTTGGCGCTGGCCTCGCGCTGCTCCTCTTCCAAAAGAGCGCGACGGGACACCACGATATTACGGCCGCCCTCGGTCAGCTTGGTGATGCGGAATTGCAAGGTCTGGCCAACATAGTCCTCGGGGTTGGCGACATAGCGGGCATCGATTTGGGACACGGGGCAAAAGGCCCGCCGCTTCAGAATCTCCACATGGAAGCCGCCCTTGATCTGCTCCTTGACCTTGCCCTCGACCGGAATCCGGCTGGAATAGGCGTCTTCGAGCATGCTCATGCCGGCGATGCCGGTCAGGGCCTTGGACAGACGCACGCTGTCATCGGTCAGGCCGACCACGTAGAGTTCCAGCGTGTCGCCCTCGGCCACGCTCACTTCGCCGGCGTCGTTCAGCAGTTCCTCGCGGTCCACGATCCCATCCACGGACGCTCCGCAATCAACAAAAACGGACTTCTGACCAATGGAGATGACCGTTCCGGACACCTTGTCCCCTGCCTTGAGGGCTGTCTTGCGCTGGGATTCGTAGGAAGCGAACAGCTCGGCAAAATCTTCACTCATGTTTCGTACCTTACTTCAACGTCGTCCGTCATTCAAAACGGGTAATGGAGTTAATGGACACCTGATCGGCGGGCGCGTGTTCGTGATCACCCAGGGATTTGACCCGGACTTTTTCAATTTTTTTGACCACATCCATCCCGTCAATAACCTGACCGAAAACACAATAGCCGAACTCGTCCCCGCCTTGATGATCCAGGTCCGGGTTATCGACAGTATTGATAAAAAACTGGGCCGCGGCACTGTGCGGATCGGCCGCGCGGGCCATGGCCACGGTGCCTTCGAGATTTTTCAGGCCATTGGCGGCCTCGTTCGGAATGGGCGCCTTGGTTGGCTTTTCGCGCATCATATTATCCAACCCGCCGCCCTGGATCATGAATCCCTTGATCACACGGTGAAAAAGGGTTCCGATATAAAAATTTTCGTCCACATAGCTCAAAAAATTGGCCACGGTTCCCGGCGCCTTGTCCGCGAACAGCTCCACCAGAAACTCGCCCTTGGTCGTGTCGACCAGGACCACCGGATTGCTCATGCCTTCCTCCATGAATCAGTAAAACGGAGCACGAAAATATACACCTCGCGCACGTTTGGCAAACGCTTTGGCGTCGTGGATTCCACCATGGCCACGGCTCGCCACGCCGCCAAATCATCGGCACCGCCCCGAAAAGCCATGTCGGGATAAAAGTCAACCCTGCTTGAAGGTCGACACGTGATTTCAAGACCCATCCTCGTGCCTAGCCGGGGTGACGCCACCTCGATCATCCCATGTCCGCGCTCAAAACACGGCCCCCGAGCCCTGGTCCATCTTGGGCGGGTCGGAGACATTGTTTCCGCCCATCATTGGCTTCGGCCCTTGTGATAACCATGCTTGAAGTCATCGGCCGCGTTCTCCACGCCCTTGACCGCCTTGCCCGTGACCTCGCCCACGGTCGAGCACCCAGCCCCCAGGAAAAACATCAAACACAAGAGCACGACAATTCGCTTCCACATATACACTCCCGAAGCACCTTATTTTCGGGATATACCCGGGCTGCGCGGCCCCTTCTGACCGATCAGACGCCCGTTGCACAAGCCCCCGACTTTCCAGCCGTCGAAAGACGCGTAATCCTCGCATGGCTCGACATGAATGGTGGTTTGGGTCCGTGGCCACAAGGCGCCGAGCTCCTTCTCGATGGCGCAGCACACATCATGTGACTGCTGCACGGTCATGGCGCCCGGCAACAAAAGATGAAAATCCACGAAGCGCACGGCCCCGGATTTACGCGTGCGCAAGGCGTGGAATCCGGCCTCCGGACCACCAACACAGAGGATGACCTGGGCGATGCGCTCCAATTCAGCCTTCGGCAATCCTTCGTCCATGAGACCGGCCACGGATCGCCGGACCAGCGCGACACCCGTCCAGATAATATTGACGGACATGATCAGACCCAAGGCTGGGTCCAAAATCCGCCAAGACGGCGGCGCGAAGAGCATGACGCCCAGCGCCGCCACCAAGCCGACCGAGGTCCAGACGTCGGTCAGGAGATGCCGGGCGTCGGCCTCGAGCACAATGTTGTCGAACTCCTTGGCGGCGCGGAGCATGACCAGGGCGGCCCCCAAGTTGACCGCCCCGGCGATCGCGGCCACGGCAAGGCCCCACCCCAGGGACTCAATGGGCCGTGGATACAAAAAACGCTGGACAGAAGCATAGGCGATGCCCACGGCCGCGAAGCAAATCAAAATCCCCTCGGCGCCGCTGGAAAAATACTCCACCTTGCCATGGCCATAGGCATGACTGTGATCGGCCGGGCGCTGGGCCTGGACAATGGCCAACAACGCGATAAGCCCGGCCGTCAGATTGACCACGGATTCCACTGCATCGGAAAAAAGGCCCACCGATCCGGTCAGAAAAAAGGCCCCGAACTTGAGGGCCATGGTCAACAGGGACGCGGCAATGGACAGATACGCGTAATCGAGGGCGCGACGAGGCATGTCCCGGCCTCAGATCTCCGGAGCCCCGGACGGGATCAGGCACAAAAAAACCAATGGCTCTGGCCCGATATTGCGGATCTGATGCTCTTCGCCACCGGGCACGAACGCGGCGTCGCCCGGGCCAACCGCAACCCATTCCCCGAGCCGGAAAATCTCACCCCGACCCGCGTGGAAAAAGATCTCGTGTTCCCACACATGGGCATGCCGTGGCGTGTGCCCCCCAGGCGTCACGTCGAAACGGCGCATGCAAAAATTCGGGGCTCCGTCGGCCGCGCCGATGACCACCCGGCCGGTCACGCCCTTGGCCACTTCGTTGTCGACATGCACGGCATCAGGTGTTGTGGTATGGACAATTTTCACCGTCATCTCCTTGGAATTCAGTAGTTCCACATATCAAAAAAATTAAACCCGATCAGCACCCGCACATCCGGACGGGCCGAAAGCAGCACGCTGCCACGCACCGGGCACAGGGAAAACATGCCATTGTCAAGCACCCAGAAATCATCGATTTTATCGTGAACAATGGCGAACGAATGACGTCGGCCCGCGAATTCCACCGAAACAACGCCCAGGGCATCATCGGGGAAACCCGCGTCGCGCAAACGGTGCATGATGGCAATGGACTGATCCAAGCTGATTCCCCGGCCCTTGTCCAGGGTGACGGAAGATGGGCGCCACAAATCCCCCAATTCATGCTTGATCCCAAGCAGGGTGCGTCGATGAACGCGCCGCATCAGCCCAAGATCCACTGCACCCTTGTCGATCTTGACCGGTCGGTCGTTCTCGAAGGTCATGGAATCCATCTGGGCTTTCTGCCAGGCATGGACATCATCATATAAAGGGCTTTGTTGGACATTGCCATTCTTGGCGAAACGACGCTTTCCGGAGCGAAGGGCGTACACGGCGACACGAATCCGGGATACAAAAAAACCAAGCCAATAGGCACACGTGTTCATGCGGAACTCCTTGTCATTGCGAAAGGCTTTTTATTCAAGAACATCCGCCTGTTTGTCAATTTGAGCGGCGCAACCCCGCGTTGACAACCCCGGCCCCATTCCCTACTGGTTGGGCGCCCAATCGAACAACACAGTTGGCGCGCTCGGCGCACAAACATCCCGAACTCACGAACCCACTTCCTGCATGACAGCTTCAGCAGGCACAAGGAACGCGCTCATGGCCGTCGCTCCCAACAAAAAAAACCTTCTTCTCAAGTCCGCCAAGGAACTATTCAGCGAACATGGCTATTCCGAGACCACATTCAAAAAAATCTCGGAGCGGGCGGGCGTCGCCCTGGGGCTGCTGACCCACCATTTCGGCAACAAGGAAAAACTCTTCCTCACTTGCGGCCTGGACGTCGTACGCGAATTGGTCCAGGCCATCCGGACCAGCATCCAGACCGCGCAAAACGGTCTCGACGCGGTCCATCTGTTTGCCACGACCTACTTCCATTTCGCCCAGGACTCACGCCAAAATTTCATGGTACTTGTCCGGTGTTCTCCATTCAGCGACCTCAAGACCGTCGAGGACAAGGAAATCATGGTTCGGAACTTTTCCGAACTGTACGAGATTCTCAAGGATTGCCTGGCCCGAGGCGTGGCCGACGGCTCCATCCGCGAGATCGACCCTGAAAAAATGACTGCGGTGGTGTTTTGCAACCTTGTTGGTGGTATCCGCCACGGCCTGCTCACTCCCTACGGCAGCGAAACCCTTTTCGACGACGTCATCGCCTTTATTCTTCACGGGCTCAAACCCTGAATCTGGCGCATCCGTTCCAACGCGGGCCCACGTGGCCGGACTTTGGGATGAGCAAGCGAACCACGGTCACGCGCCATGCCCGGCGGTGATAAAACCAGGGAGGATCCTGATCACCGTTGGGGCCGTTACACGCCGCATGATTTGACAAACCAAACTAATGCTTGAGCTGAGCCAATTAGCCGGCTATTGCTACTCGGCATTTCACCTTCTGGATGTGCAAAGCCGCTTGAGGCGCTTGTTTCCAAAAACGAGCCACTTCGTGAGCCAACCTCAACGATGACCAAGGACTTATGCCAAAAAATAGACGCATTCCCCGCCACAAACCCTACGTTCACCGCTCAAGAACCCGCTCCATCGTTTCCCGGGCCGTGCTTTCCTTCACGGTTATCCTGGGCGCCGCCGTCATGGGTTTCGTGCTTTTTTTCCATTTTCTTTACCCCAAGGAAACGCAATCGAGCATTGACCGCGATACGCGGGAACAAACCATATGGCGGGAATCAGCCACCGAGGCCACCAGCAGCCACGCCATCGCCATTGGCGACACCGACCTCGGACATCTGCCCGAAGCCGAATACCCCAGGGAACCGGAAATCACCCGCATGACCGGAACCATCAAAAGCGGTGATTCTCCCTCCACCCTGCTCGAAGGGCATCTGGGCCTTGGTGAAATCTATTCGCTGTGCGACGAAAGCAAGGATGTTTATTCCCTGAGCAACCTCAAGGCCGGCCAGCCCTGGACCATGATCTACTCCGACAGCGCGCTCATTGGCCTGGAATATGAAATCGACGACAAGGAACGCCTTGTCGTTTCCATGACCGATTCCGGCTACCAATTCCGTCGCGAACCCATTCCCTACGACACGGAGACAAAAACCGTGGCCGGCACCATTGAAAGCAGCCTGTTCGGCGCGGTGCACGGCGCGGGAGAAGACGACGAACTGGCGATTCGCATGGCCAAGGTCTTTGCCTATGATGTCGACTTTGTGCGCGACCTACGCACGGGGGACAGCTTCCGGGTCATCATCGAAAAACGCTCCCGTGACGGAAAATTTCACGGTTACGGCGAACTCAAGGCCGCCAGCTTCACCAATCAGGGGCAAACCTTCTACGCCTTTCATTACACGGATAAAAAAGGAAACAACGCCTATTACGATCAAAATGGCCGTCCCCTGCGCAAAGCATTCCTCAAGGCGCCCCTGCCCTTCACCCGCATCTCCTCCGGGTATTCCATGAGCCGCATGCACCCCATTCTCAAATACCGACGCCCGCACCAGGGCATCGACTATGCCGCGCCAACCGGAACCCCCATAAGCACAGTGGCCGACGGAATCATCGCCGAAGCGGCCTTCAACAATTCCCAGGGCCGTTATGTGCGGGTCATTCACAGCAACGGTTACGAAACCATCTACAATCACATGAGCAAATTCGGAAAAAACGCCAAAAAAGGGGCGCGGGTCAAACAGGGCGAGGTCATTGGCTATGTGGGCAGCACGGGATACGCCACGGGACCGCATCTGGACTTCAGGATGAAACAAAACGGCAAGCTGATCAATCCGCTCCAGCTCAAAATGCTTCCCGCCGAACCAATAGCCGCCAAGGAAATGCCCTCGTTCAAGGCGCTGGTGGCACAATATAAAGCGCAATTGCATGATCCAGTCAAAACGGCGGCGCTCCAATCACCCGCCACCCCAAAACAATAGACACCCGGCCCTCGCTTGCGAGGGCTTTTTCTATCGCTCCCGACCCCGTTCCCCACAAAATCCGAATCGCGTTTAAACAGCCCTCGCACCCCGAGTCCGATGGCGCCCGCGCGAGCCGATCACGGCACAAGCCCCAGACGCGCCACGAAAGACAAATCTTCCGCGACAGCCAGCTGTTGCATGATGGGCCAAAGGCGTTTACGGGGAAAACATCACGCGGAGGGCAACCCAGCACCATCCATCCGCTACTTTTTCCACCTCCGATCACAGGAGCGCCATTTTGTCCCAGTCCCGCAGCAAACAGACCGTGTTGATCGTGGACGACGAACCCTTCAACATTCAGACCCTGGAATTGGTTCTCGGAGATGAACACAATCTGACCTACGCCACCAGTGGGCACATGGCCTTGGAAATGGCTCAAGCCGAACCTCGGCCGGATCTGATCCTGATGGATATCGTCATGCCGGATCTGGATGGCTTCGAAGTTTGCAAGCGCTTGAAGGAAAATACCAGAACCCACAACATCCCGATCATATTCTTGACCGCCAAATGGGAAACAAGCGAGGAAGCCAAAGGGCTCGAACTTGGAGCCGTGGACTATATCCGCAAGCCATTCAGTCCGCCCATTATCCGCGCCCGGATCAGAAACCATCTGGAGCTTAAAAAAAACCGGGATCTCCTGGAAAATCTATCCACCCTCGACGGATTGACAAATATCCCCAATCGCCGGCGCTTCGATGAAGTTTTCACGCTGGAATGGCGACGGGCAGTCCGCTCCGGTCTCCCGATCTCCTTGCTCTTTATCGATATCGACCATTTCAAGAACTACAACGACCACTACGGCCATCTCGCCGGCGACGACTGCCTCAAGGCCGTGTCCCGTGTTCTCCAATCATCCCTGGGCCGCACGGCGGACTTCGTGGCCCGTTTTGGCGGCGAGGAATTCATCATCCTCTTGCCCGACACCGGAGAAAACGGATGTCGCCACCTGGCGGAAACCATCCGCGCGGCGGTGGAAAATCTGAACATCGAGCATCAAGCCTCGCCCCTGACCCCGCACCTGACCGTCTCCGTCGGCGCGGTAACCTGCGTTGCCGTCGACACCATCACCCAGGAAGATCTCCTCGACGCGGCGGACCGCCTCCTTTACCAGGCGAAACAAGACGGGCGGAACCGTGTCTCCTTCCAGCTTATGAGGTGAACGAATTTTCACCGCGAGGCGTCCACTTCTCCCAATCAATGCGCGGCTCCTCGCCGCACGCCTCGCGCCATCGACAATCCACGCACTAGGCGTCTTCTCCCGCGCGGCTCCGACGCATCCATCACATCCACGGCATGTTCCCGCCATGTCCCAACCGATTCTGACCCCGGTCGCGACAACAATCCGCCAGCGGCCAGGCCTCGCCCAGACTTAAGACGCCGTCACGCGGAAGCCCTTGTCCGGGAGCAGACCCACGAGCAAGGGCCCGAACCGGCCATTGCCCAGCCCCGTCCTTCCATGCGACAAAGAAAGGCAAGCACGCCGGGAACGTGCGTCCATCACCCTGAACATGGCCTTCCCGGGCCTACATTTCGCGATACGGAGGCCGCATGGATTTGCTGCAAAAATTCAAAAATTTCTTTCAGGCTTCGCCGCGCGCCCAAGCTGCCACGGATCACGATGAGCAAAATGAGATTTTCAAAGCCCGGTATCAAGCTTTCCGGCGCCTCCTGGCCGCGAACAACGCCTGCCTCGACACCATGACCGAACTGGAGGAAGCCGCCAGGGGCCGACGCCATTTTGGGATGCACTTCCTTCGTTCGCGCGTGACCACCATCACGGCCAAGGTCATGGTCATTGTCGACAGCCTTCTCTTTCTGGCCCCCGACAAATACGCGGCCTTGCGCGATGTCCTCCAAAAAATTCAAGAAGCCCTGCTCAAAGAGCTTGGACAAAGACCCGCGACGAGGTGCACGGAATTCATTCTCGATCTCTCGGAAATCACGGCCGAGGACATGGACATTGTCGGCGGAAAAACGGCCAATCTTGGCGAATTACGCAATCGTTTGAATATGCTGGTTCCCGACGGCTTTGCCATTACGGCCCATGCCTATGCCACATTCATGCAAAAATCCGGATTGTGGGATCAAATCAATTGTCTCGTGCTTGGTCATCCCATGGCGTCATATTTCGCCGCCAGCCGACCTTCGAGTGAAATCCCCGATCCCGAGGACGACGCAAGCGAACACTCCATCACCCTGCTTGAACTGTGCGCGAAAATACGCGGCATGGTGTTGGAAGCCGAGGTACCTTCCGAGTTGAAACAGGCTATTCTCCAAGCCCATGACCGCCTCCGCGCGCGCGAAGGACGCGAAATCAATGTCGCGCTCCGGTCAAGCGCCCTGGGCGAGGACAGCGCCAGGACATCCTTCGCCGGCCAATACAAATCCTTGCTCAACCTCAACCGCGACAGTCTGATGGAAGGCTACAAGGAAGTCGTGGCCAGCAAATACTCACCCCATGCCATGACCTACCGCTACATGCGCGGCATTCGCGACGACGATGTGATGATGTGCGTCGGATGCCTGAGCATGGTCACGTCCAGGGCCGGCGGTGTCGCCTACACGGTCAATCCCCTCGACGTCCTGGACACGAACATCCACATTACTTCGGCCTGGGGCATGGCCAAGGGCGTGGTCGACGGAACAGCGGCCACGGACCACTTCACCGTGGTCAAGGCCGACCCGCCACGCATCGCGACCCAGGATATTTCCCGCAAGGCATCCTGCCTGGCCTGCTCCGAAGTCGAGGGGGTATGCAGGGTCAGCGTGGACCCAAAATTGTGCGAAGCCTGGACTATCGAACCGGCACAGGTCCTGGAACTGGCCTGCACCGCCATGCGGATCGAGAACCATTATGGCTGCCCACAAGATATCGAATGGGCCTTCACTCCAAACCTCCGTCTTTTCCTCCTGCAGACCCGACCCTTGGAAGTTTCCCAGACCTCGGTGACAACGACCGCCCCGCCAACCGAATGCCAACCGATCATACGCGGCGGTGTCGCGGCCAGCCCCGGAGTGGCCCACGGTGTCGCGCACATCGTCAAGAAGGATGTGGATCTGCTTTTGGTTCCGCCCAAGGCCATTCTGGTATCCGTCGAAGCGTCCCCAAAATGGGCCGCTGTTCTGCCACGCTGCCAGGGCATCGTCTCCGAGCAGGGCAGCGCCGCCGGGCACCTCGCCAACGTGGCGCGGGAATTTGGCATTCCGGCCCTTTTCGGGGTCAAGGACGCCACCAAAAAACTCGCTCCGGGCGCGGAAATCACCATGGACAGCAACAATTGCGCTGTTTACGCCGGGCGTCAGGACATCCTGCCCGATTGCCTGGAGGAAGCACCATCGCCGATGAAGGACAGCCCTGTCTTTCAAACCCTGGAGCGTTTAAATGAACACATCGTCCCCCTTAATCTCATTGACCCCGACGCCGTGAACTTCACGGCCTCGAATTGCCGGACCCTGCACGACATTACCCGCTTTTGCCACGAAAAGGCCGTTCAGGAAATGTTCATCTTCGGGCGCGATCATGACTTTTCACCGCGCTCCAGCAAACAGCTCAAAACCATCGTCCCCATGCAGTGGTGGATCATCAACCTCGAAGATGGTTTTTATCAGGAAATCCAAGGCCCCATGGTCCCCTTGGACAACATCGCCTCGATTCCCATGCTCGCCTTGTGGCGTGGGATCATCGCGTTTCCCTGGGACGGCCCCCCGAGCCTCGACGGACGTGGATTCCTTTCCGTTCTGTTCCAGGCCACGGCCAACCGCAATCTCGAACCGGGCATGGCCTCGGATTTTGCCAATAAGAATTATTTCATGATTTCAAAGCATTTCTGTAATCTTCAATCGCGCTTTGGCTTCCATTTCACGTCCGTTGAAGCCTTGGCCGGTCCCCGCCCCCGGGAGAACTACATCCGCTTCCAATTCAAGGGGGGCGCCGCCGACCTGCAGCGCCGCGTCCGCCGCGCCCATTTTGTCGGAGAAATTCTTGACGAATTCGATTTTCAAACCCAGATTCGCGAGGACGCACTGTTTGCCCGCCTGGATGACTGCGACCAGGAATTCATCGAAAAACACCTGGAAATATTAGGGCATATCCTCATGCATACCCGCCAGTTGGATATGATCATGTCGCGGGATGATGTCGTCCAATTCTATAAAAACCGAATTCTGAATCAACTGCACCAGCTGATGAAGGATCAAACCCCGTCCGTGTAACGGGCCACCAGCCATGGAGCGGCAATGAACGACAGATTGCGGGAAACCTCGCCAGCCCACGCCGTACTGCGCGGGATCATCGTCGGTGGATCCATCGGCATGATCGCCAGTTGGTTCGGATACGAGCCGGTCAAGGCGTTTTTCATGGGTATTGTCTGCGGTGGATTCGCCGCCGCCACCAAAATTTTTGCCGACCGGCTACGCAAGAATAAGGATTGACTTTTCACGGCGTCCGTCTACTACTTGTAATCAAGAGCCATTATTCAAAAATCGTGGCGCCAATTTTGGATGTGGCTCCCTCGGACAAGGACCCGTCCCAGGTCAAGCGTCCAACACAACTGCCATGCAAAACCGCGTCGGAAGAAAAAACCTTATGAAACCTTGATGGCAACGGTCGCGTCGGTTGTGAACATCCGTAAAATTCCATCATCCAGCGAGGCAAGCCCAAATAAGGAAAAAGCGTGAACGTACCCAGGCGTGTTGACGGTCAATGATCCAAAAAAATTGGTATTTCGGTGTCCAAGGCCTGTTTCTAGCAAGTGCCGCACATCACCTCAAAAGCCAGTTGGCGCCCAACGTAACATCACAACTTCTCGTTCCTCCAACCGCAAGGCGGAAGAAAATTTTCTTCCGCCTTGCTTTTTTCGATAACAGCAAATGATGGGTACAAAGCGAGCATTTCCCCGCCGGCCTCAATTGCCTTCACGGCTTGCCTCGGGAGTACATTCGAGTATAGATTGCGACTGTTTCGCCTAAGCCAACTTCCATCAGGACAGCACATGTACTGCAAAAAATGCAAATACCACGCTTTCGACCATGTCGGCACATGCCCTAAATGCGGCTTTGATTGGGAAGAAACCCGCAAGGCACTCTACCTCAACTGGCTGACATCCCGTGGTCATGATTGGTTCGCGGCCCCCGCTCCCCACGTAGAACCACCAGCGACCGAGACAACCGCGAGCACCGAGAACCGCCCTCAACCCGCGCCACTTCCGGAAGAACCGAAGCAGGCGATATCGCATCCTCCCATAGAAGAACTCGAGGTCGGCTACCTGCCGGACCTGGATTTTGGTCTGGATGACGCCAAGCCCCTGGCCAGCACGGCTCCCACGGCGCCAAAACCGCCCAAGACCGCCCCGCCCGCCGCAGATCTATTTCTTGGCGACACATCCAGCGACGACTTGCTGGAACTCGATTTCAGCTTGGCCACGGAAACACCCCCAGCGCCCACGCCCAAACCCGCGCCGGCCAAACGCGAGGAACTCTTCATCCCCGAATTGGAAGAAATGCTCGCCCCCTTGACCGACGAGCCCAAATCATCTTCGTCTGGCAAGGCCACAAAAAAGCAAACCATCGAAAACGACATCTACCTGGATTTCGCCAAGGATCGCAAATCCGCGCCGGTCAAGCCGGACATCGCGGAGTTGGATCTTCTGGATTTCGACGTCAAGAAATGAACCGTGACGTCACGGGTTAAGAAAATTTCTTGACTTTTACCGATGATTCGAAAAAGAAAACGGGTTTCCGGTGCCATGCGTCAAGCCGCCATTTTCACCGGATAACAGTGCGGTAGCATTTCAGGTCATAATAATGGAGGAGCCTCATGGCAGTAGATTTCAGCAATGCCGTCAAGACCGACGAAGGTGTCCAGGTCAACGGCGTGATCATGTACCAAATTGTGGACAAGTGTGAAGGTTGCGAACGGATCGTTGAGTTCGAAGGTGGCAAATATTGTGGTAGCTATCCCCAGCCAGCCTCGAAGTGGCGCCTGGGAGACTGCAACTTCGCGACCCACATCAAGGCCGCGGCCAAAGGAAAATCCAAGGTCAACCCCCTCAAGGCGTCCAAGCGCGCCGCCAAGGGCCGTTAACCCCATTTCTCGCTCGCTCCCAAGGAGGCAGGATTTTTCCTGCCTTTTTTTTCTTCAAAATTCCGCCAGCCCCCGCTATCCAGACAAAAAAATCACCAGTCCAATCCAGGAGACCGCAATGCTCCATCGCATCCTCGCATGCATCGACACCAGTGAAAACGAACTTCTTCGCCTCCAGCGCGACCTCGTGGCCATCCCGGCCTTGGGACCCAGCAACGGAGGCCAGGGCGAATTCGAAAAAATAGCGTATCTCCACGAATACGCGAAAAAATTCAGTGGGCTGGACATCACGACCATCGAGGCTCCGGACCATCGCGTACCAAGTGGAATCCGCCCAAGCCTCGTTATCAGACGTCCGGGGAGCTCACCCAGGACCCTATGGCTCATCGCGCACACGGATGTCGTTCCCGTGGGCGACCTGAACCTGTGGTCGGGAGATCCGTTCGTCCTCCGCCGGGATGGAGATATCATCCGGGGCAGGGGCGTGGAAGACAACCACCAGGGCATGGTCAGCGCCCTATTGCTTCTGCGCGCCCTGGATTTAACCCACGCCACGCCACCCCTGTCCCTGGGCATTGTTCTGGCCGCGGACGAGGAAACCGGCAACGCGTTCGGAATGGAGCATATCCTAACACATCATGGCCACCACTTTGCCCCGGACGATCTGATCGTCATTCCCGACTTCGGCACGCCCGGGGGAGATGCCATCGAAGTGGCCGAAAAAAGCGTGCTCTGGCTCTCGTTCACGGTCCAGGGCAAGCAATGCCACGCATCCACTCCGGACCAGGGCGTCAACTCGCTGACGGCTTGCGCCGATCTGATCCTGGAGCTGGAAAAACTTCGGGACCGCTTCAATCTGCACGATCCGCTTTTTAGTCCTCCTGTCTCCACGTTTGTCCCGACCAAGAAAGAAGCCAATGTCTCCAATATCAACACGCTGCCAGGTCAGGATGTTTTTGCCTTGGATTGCCGGGTGCTGCCCGCCTATCCCTTGGACGAGGTCGAAGCCGCCGTCCGCCAGGTC
>RZYB01000058.1 GCA_009930495.1 Deltaproteobacteria bacterium | reverse complement strand
TCGGCGTGAACACCCTCACGCCCAACCGTCTGCTCAAAAAGGCCTGGGAAGCCGGGGTGTTGCCGGAACTGGCCGGGTACACGGAGTTCCGGGCCGAGGCCGTCTGGGGCGATTCACGCCTGGACGCCAGGCTGCGCGGCCCGGGCGGGGAATTTTGGATCGAGGCCAAGAACGTGACCCTGGTCGAGGACGGCGTGGCCGCGTTTCCCGACGCCGTCACCGAGCGCGGCCAGAAGCACCTGCGCGAGTTGATGGCCCTGGCCGGCCAGGGCGCTCGGGTGGCGGTGTTTTTGGCCGTGCAGCGTCCGGACGGACAGTGCTTCGGACCGGCGGACTATATTGATCCGGTTTTTGCCCGGCTGTTTTGGGAGGCCATGGATCAGGGCGTGGAATTTTTGCCCTATGTCCTGGCGACCTCGCCGGACGGCATCGGTCTGGGCCGGCGGCTGCCCATCATCTCAAGGTTTTAGTCAGACAATCAGCCAAGGATAGCATCATGAAGGACCAACTCATCCGCGTCATTTCCGACGAAGCCAATGTCCGCGCCCTGGCCTGCGTCACCACCAATGCCGCGCGCACGGCCTGTGCCCGGCATCAAACCCGGCCCACGGCCTCGGTTGCCCTGGGCCGGGCCCTGACCGGCGGCGTGCTGCTTGGCGCGCTGCTCAAGGGCCGTCAGCGCGTGGCTCTGAAATTCGAGGGCAATGGCCCCCTGGGCAAAATCGTGGTCGAGGCGGACCCCATGTGCCTGGTGCATGGCTATGTCGGCAATCCGGATGTGGATTTGCCCTTGAAGGACGGCAGATTCGACGTTCCCGGCGCCCTGGGTCGGGCCGGCCTGCTGACCGTGACCAAGGATCTGCTCCTCAAGGAGCCGTATCGGGGCGTGGTCAATCTTGTTTCCAGTGAAATCGCCGAGGACATCGCCTATTACCTGACCGATTCCGAGCAAACGCCTTCGGCCATGGGCCTGACCGCCATTCCGGACGAAACCGGGGGCATTGTCGCGGCCGGCGGGTTTTTGATCCAATCCCTGCCGCCAGCCAACGAAGACGCTATCTTGGCCTTGACGGAGCGCATTCGGAACCTGCCGCCCCTGGCCCGGCTCTTGATGGACGGGGCCACGCCCAAGGACGTTCTGGACCGCATTTTCGGAGACATTGCCTATGAAATTCTCGGCCATCAGGACGTGGCCTTTCACTGCGGCTGCTCCCGTGACCGAATCGAACAGGCCCTCATCACCCTCGGCGTGACCGAAATCGAAGCCCTGGCCGCGCGTGGCGAAAACACGACCATCACCTGCGAGTTTTGTCGGCAGCCGTATGCGTTCACGCCCGAGGACCTGCACCGTCTGGCCTCGGAGCGGCACTAGGCAATGCCTGGTTGGATTGTCGAATTCCTGCCCCTGGCGGGCGCCGTCTTTTCGGCCCTGGCCGCCTTGACGGCGTTGATCATCGCGCTGCGCCTGCCCAACCGGTCGCTCGCCCAGCTCCACGCGCGTCTGGAAATTCTGGAAGCCCTGCAGGACCGGACCGAGCGGGTCATGCGCGAGGAGCTGGCCAGGGGGCGGGAAGACGCGACCCGTCTGGCCCAGGAACAGCGCCGCGAGTTGGGCGAAATCATGAAGAGTCTGGGTACGGCCTTGCTCCAACGGCAGACCGAGGCCGCCAGCGACCATTCCGACCAGCTCGAAAGTCTGCGCGTTCAAAGCATGTCCCTGGCCAAGGCGCAGCGCGAGGAAGTGACCGCCACCCTGGCCCGCGTGTCCGAAACCATGTCCGCGACCATGAAAGACCTGGCGGCGGTGGAAAAGACCCAGTTGGACGCCATGGCCGATTCCCTGGCCCGCCTGACCCAATCCAACGCGGCCAAGCTGGATGAGGTCCGGGCCACGGTGGACGGCCGTCTTCAGGCCTTGCAGGCCGACAACGCCCGACAGCTTGAAACCATGCGCCAGACCGTGGACGAAAAACTCCAGGGCACCCTGGAAAAACGTCTGGGCGAATCCTTTCGTCAGGTCAGCGAGCGGTTGGAGCTGGTCCACAAGGGACTGGGCGAAATGCAGACCCTGGCTTTGGGCGTGGGCGATTTGAAAAAGGTGCTGAGCAATGTCAAGACGCGTGGCACCTGGGGCGAGGTTCAGCTTGGGGCGCTCCTGGAACAGGTTTTGAGCGCGGAGCAGTATGTCGTCAACGCGGCCACGGGACTGGGCGCGGAGCGGGTCGAGTTCGCGGTCAAGCTGCCCGGTCAGGACGAAGCGGCGCCGATTTTGCTACCCATTGACGCCAAATTCCCGGTGGAGGACTACCAACGCCTGGTGGACGCCCAGGAACGCGGCGACGCGAGCGGAGCCGAGCTCGCCGGTCGCCAGCTGGAAACGCGGGTCCGTTCCTGCGCCAAGGACATCCGCGACAAATATCTGCATCCGCCCCGGACCACGGACTTTGGCATTTTGTTTGTGCCCATCGAGGGCCTGTTCGCCGAGGTCATCCGGCGGCCGGGTCTGTGCGAGAGCGTCCAGCGCGATCTGCGCGTGGTCATCGCCGGCCCGACCACCCTGTGGTCCATCCTGACCAGCCTACAGATGGGTTTTCGGACCCTGGCCATTCAGAAGCGTTCCAGCGAGGTCTGGGCCCTGCTCGGAGCCGTCAAGGGAGAATGGGGTAAATACGGGGACATGCTCGACGCGGTACAGAAAAAGTTGCACCAGGCCTCGGAAACCATCGAAAAGGCCCAGGTCCGATCCAGGGCCGTGGGCCGCAAGCTCAAGGATGTCCAGGACCTGCCAGCCGCCGAGAGCGCGGCCCTGCTGCCGCTGAAACTGGACGACTAGGCGCCACGAACAGCGGTGCCCCCTGGTTTTTCCCTTGCCCCGTCTCCCGGCTTTGGCTAGCTGCCCGGAGCATGAACACCTTCGACGCCCTGTCCCTTTTTTCCGGTGGCCTGGACAGTATCCTGGCCGCCAAACTGATGCAAAGCCTTGGCCATTCCGTGCTGGGCCTGCATTTTGTCAGTCCCTTTTTTGGCCGCCCCGAACGCGTCGCCGAATGGACCCGCGAATACGACCTGCCCATTGAATGCATCGACATCGGCCAGGACTTCGTGGATCTCATGGCCTCGTTCCCACCCCACGGGTTTGGCAAGGTGCTCAACCCCTGCGTGGACTGCAAGGTTCTCATGCTCGAAAAAGCCAAGGCCCTGCTCCCCGTATACGGAGCCACCTATCTCGTTTCCGGCGAGGTTTTGGGCCAGCGGCCCATGTCCCAACGGGCCGACACCCTGAATATCATCCGCAACGAAGCCGGTGTGCGCGACGTGCTGCTCCGCCCGTTGAGCGCCGGCCTGCTGCCGCCCACGCCCATGGAGGAATCCGGTCTGGTGGACCGTGCCGCCCTGCCGTCCTTGTGCGGTCGGGGACGGCAGGGCCAGTTCCGTCTGGCCAGGGCCCTGGGCGTGACCAAAATCCCGCCCCAGGCCGGGGGCTGCCGTCTGGGTGAACGCGAATCGGCCCGGCGGTATTGGCCCATCCTGCGCGCATTTCCCCGGCCCCTGGCCGCGCATTTCGACCTGGCCAATGTCGGCCGGCAACTCTGGAGGCGGGACATAAACGGCCAGCCCACGGGCCACTGGCTGGCCATGGGCCGGGAACACAAGGACAACGAACGTTTGGCGGCCCTGATCCGCCCCGAGGACATGGTCTTCGTGCTGCGCTCCTTTCCCGGGCCCCATGCCGTGGGACGGCCCGTGCCCGGCCGCGACTGGGAACCCGAGGTCGTGCGCGAGGCCGCCGCCTGTCTGGCCTCGTTCGCGCCCAAGGCGAAGCGACACGACGGGCCGGTGGAAGTCCGCGTGACCCAGGGGGACAGGGAGCGCGTCGTCGAAGTCCACCCCGCCGCGCCCCATGGCTTCCAGGACAACCTGGGCTGGGCCGAAACCAGGGCCGCGCAAAAGGCCTGGGAACACGAACGCGCCCAAACCGACGCCGGCCGCGCCTAACCCGGACCGAGCGCTGTCCCACAACGACGAATCCCCGCCATTTTGACGGGGATTCGTGCCGATCCAATTCTGTATCAAATCCTATTCCTTCTTGGACGCGGCCTTTTCTTCCGCCTTGGGCGCGGCCTTTTCCACGGTGATGCTGTCCTTGATGGCGTCGAACTTGGCCTGACCAATACCATTGACGTCCATGATCTGCTCGACGGACGTGAACGGATGCGCCGCGCGGTGGGCCACGATCTTGGCCGCGATGGCCGGCCCGATGCCGGGCAATTCGGTCAGCTGCTCGACCGTGGCCGTGTTGATGTCGACCACGTCCATGGCCAACGCTCCAAAAGGCAGCGCGAACACGCAGAGTAATCCAGTCAGAATCATCTTCAACAACACCTGCTTCATGAAAGCCTCCTTGAAATACGTTTCAACGGGCATACCATGAATTTTTTCGCGCCATCAACGAAGATTCGATATTTTTTGATGTCTTACAAACCGTCCCATACGGAATTATCTCGTTTTTATAAAAAAGAACGCACAAAATACATTTTCGCGCATCTTGTCCAACAAACGCCGCCGTCATTGGCCAAGGGTGGCATTACCCGCGGGCTTCGGGGCCGGGCTGGGGAAATTGAGCTCCCGCTTCAAAAATCCCCGGATGCGCAAATAGTCCATGATATTGCCTTCCCCGCGCAAAATCATTTCCCAGCCCGGACGTTCCAAAACCACCAACACGGGAATGCCCTGAAAACCCTTCATCTTGAAATAGGCCCGGGCCGTGCGCGCGGTCTGGCGCAATTCCTCGGACACCGGCACGGGCGGCACGGACTCCAGACTCTCCAGGCGCAACACTTCCAAAAAAGGATTTTCGGCGGTCGCGTTGGAGCTCAACACCGTGGCCAGACGATGAAAATCATCCTCCTTGTTGTCCGTGCAGGTCAGATGCCATTTTCCGGGCAGGGTCTGGGCGTTGATGGACAGATTGGCCAAGACCTTGGAGCAATGGTCGCAATGCAGGCTGAAAAAAAAGACATGCTGCGGAACCGTGCCATTGGCCTCGCCGTGGCTCAGGAACGGTGTGTCCAGGATGGCCGGTGGAATGACGTTCAGATCCAGCACGGCGTTGGCCGTGAAGCCGCCACACCAGACCGCGATACCGACACAGACCATCAGCCAGGAGCGGCGCACCCAGGAAAACAGCAGCAACCCGATAAAGAGAATGGCCGCGACCACGACGCACAGGGCGCATTTTTCCCGCAATCCGATGAACTGGAAGCCCAGCAGCGCGCCGTCAAAGGCCAGGGCGCCGCACAAAATAAAGGCCACCGGGCCCCACAGCCAGGGCTTGCCATACCGGCCGGCGAAAAAAACCAGCCCCCACAGGGTCCAGAAAAACACGGCGCCGAGCTTGATCAGGTTGCCCTCGCCAAAACGGATGTATTCTCCAACCACGTCGCAGGCCGAGGTGGTGCAAAACGAGGTATGACGCGCGGCCTGCATCCAGACTTCGGCGGACAGGAACGACGCGGCCAAGAACAAAAAGGACAGGAGCAGATAACGAGGCAATTTGGACATGACGAACTCTCCGGTTGATGTCGGGCCTTGTGGACCGGGAAATCAGGACACGTCAAGATGACGGCCATGGCCCGCCCGTAGGACAAAGTCCGGCTTTCCCGGACAAGGGCGTGGACAAAGACGCCAAGCAGGCGAGGACACCGCTCGCCAATTCAAACAATATTCTTGAATTCATCACTTCTTTTATGCGGGCATGAATTTTTCTTACTGTCGGACATTGTGGATATTTCCGGACAAGGAGAACTCATGGCCAAGGACATCATGATCAGCTTCCGAACCACGGCGGAACTCAATACATCCCTCAAGCATCTGGCGCATCGTGGCGACATGTCACTGTCGGCCTTCATCAACTCGGTATTGCAGGAGTATCTGGAAGCCCAGGCCACCGCGGACAATCCGACCCTGGATCGCCGCCGGTTTCCCCGGCAGCATGCCACCATCCCGGCCATCCTCTGCGCCCGGAACGGGAGCCGGAATCTTTTCCACTCCAGCAAGATTACCGACCTGTCCCTGGGCGGCATCAATCTTTCGGTTCCCCGTGACGACACCAGCGACGCCGGTCTCGACAAAAGCCTGCGTCTGTTCGAGGTTATTTTCGCCCTGCCGCGTCAGGAGAAGCCCATCGCCCTCCAATGCCGGACCAGACACATCTTGTGCGGCAGGGGCGGCTACCAGGTCGGCGCCTGCATCGACAGCGCCGACCAGGGCAGCTACCTGGCCCTGCGGAGTTATCTCGTCTAGGCGCGCATCCAGGCCCGCATGTGTTCCACTTCCCGTGACCAGTCCGGGCCAAAGCGCACCTCCAGAAAACGTGCGAAAATCGTGTCCACGTACAGGGCGCATTTTTCAACGAGGTAAATCTTCTCCAGGATACGCGCGTCCGGATCCTCGCCGTCGTCCAGGCTGGTGTCCACCTTGGGGGTCTTCAGACCCTGGAGCGTGAAATTGGCCGCGTCCAGGAGCACCTGCCAGGAGACCTCGTCCCGATCGATGCGCAGCTTGGCCTTGTTGACCTTCTTGCCGGTCCGCAAACCCGCCCTGGCCTCGCGCAGCTCGGCCATGGGGCCGCTGCACACGGCGGTCTCGCGGGCCTCGCCCTCGCCGCCCTGAACCGAAACCTTCTGCTCCACGGTCACGGAAAACGCCTCGCCATCGGCGGTCCGGAACAGGCCGTTATTGTTGTATTCACTGGCGAACCACAGCCAGGTCAAAAATTCCTGCCCCAGGGCCAGGCCGATGGTTTCGGCGTGCTCCAGATCAATGTCCATCATTCCCCTCCCACGGCGAAAACAGTCGGTTCAAAAGCGTCCAGCCAGCCCTTGGCCTCGGGCCCAAGGTGGCGCAAGGCCGCGAAATACGGTGTAAGCGGTTCCAGGTGCAGGCCGAAGGTGTGGGTGAAAAGCTCCTCGAACAATTCGGCCAACTTGGATTGGGTCGAGGCGATGTAGACGAGCTGCTGGTTGGTGTCCCAGACCACGTCGAAACAGGCTGGAATGGGCAGGCTCCTGGCCCGCAGGCGCAGTTCGACCTGGTCGCGGATTTCGGCCTTCTGCTCCTTGGTCAAAAACTTCTTGCCCTGGTCGCGCATGGCCCGCATGGCCTCGTTCAGGGCCACGGTGACATGCTTTTTCATCACCGCCGGCGGCACGCGTCGGGTGTCCAGGCGCAGGGTAAAGGCCAGATAGGCGCCCTTTTCCGGCGGACAGAGTTCAAAATCCGGGTCGAGCATATTGTCGAAGGACACCCAGCCAAAGGCGCGCTCCTCGGCGCTGGCGTCGATGTCCCGGAAGGCGTTGCGCTCAAGCCGGTCCTCGACCTCGGCCCACAGGGACTGGGGCACCTCCTCCTCGACAATCCGGTAGCGGGTCAGTCCCACGCTGGCAGACATGAATCCCAAGGTATCCTCCTTCGCCGCCGGCGGATTCCCGCTTTGACGGCTTGATCCTTTCGTTTATAGGTTTGGGCCCCGACACAATCAGGCAGCCGGAGTCCATCATGAGCAAAAATCTATGCATCCACGGTCATTTCTATCAGCCACCCCGCTTCGACCCCTGGCTCGAGGACGTGCTGCCCGAAGGCAGTGCCGCCCCGGAACACGACTGGAACGCGCGCATCGCCAGGGAATGCTACACGCCCCTGGCCTTTGCCCGCCGCCTGGATGCCTCGGGCATGATCGCCGAGCTGATCAACTGCTATGCCTGGATGAGCTTCAACTTCGGACCGACCCTGCTGCGCTGGATGGAACGGCACGCCCCTGGGACCTACGCCCGCATCCAGGAAGCGGACCGGCTCGGTCTGGCCCGCCTGGGCCATGGCAACGCCCTGGCCCAGGTCTACCACCATGCCATCATGCCCCTGGCCACCGAACTGGACAAAAACCTGGAGATCGGCTGGGCCATCCAGGATTTCGAAGCCCGCTTCAACCGCGCCCCGGAAGGCATGTGGCTGGCCGAAACGGCCGTGGACATTCCGACCCTGACCGCCCTGGCCGAGGCCGGCATCGCCTTCACCATCCTGGCGCCGCGTCAGGCCCGGGCCGTGCGCGGCGGCGACGGCGGGGCCTTCCAACCCGTGACCGAGGACAATCTCGACACCACGCGCCCCTATCTGGTCCGACTGCCCCAAGGCAAGAGCATCAGTGTCTTTTTCTACGACAGCCCCGTGTCCAGGGCCGTGGCCTTTGAGCGGTTGCTGGAAAACGGAGAACAGTTCTGGACCCGCCTTGGCCACGGCTTTGGCGGGGGATTGCGCCACATCGCCACGGACGGCGAATCCTACGGGCACCATTTCAAATTCGGCGAAATGGCCCTGGCCTATGTCATCGACCAGGCCCGGCAAGGCCGCGACGGCATCCAGCCAACCAATCACGCCGCCTACCTGGCGGCCCATCCGGCCACGGACGAGGCGCTGATCCATGAAAATTCGTCCTGGAGCTGCGTCCACGGCCTCGGACGCTGGATGACCCACTGTGGCTGCGCCGACGGTGGCCACCCGGACTGGATTCAGGACTGGCGCCGCCCCCTGCGCCGTTGTCTCAATTATTTGAAATACTATGTCGACGAGCACTATTTCAAAACCGGCCCAACGCTTGTCCAGAACGCCGGGCAGGCCCTGGCCGAATATGGCCGCGTGCTGGCCGGAACCGATGCCCTGGAGGATTTCCTCGGACGTCACGGCCGGCCCGGACTCGGAACCGAGGACCGGCGGATGGCCTGCCGCCTTCTGGTCATGCAGCGCTGCGCCCTGGCCAGCTTTTCCAGCTGCGCCTGGTTCTTCGACGACATCGCCCGCATCGAACCCCTGAACGGCCTGACCAACGCCCGCCGGGCCATGGATCTGCTCCTGGCCACGGGCGGCCCGGACGTGGAGGCCGGATTCGAACGCATTCTGCACGAGGCCCAATCCAACATGCGCGAGGACTGGGACGGGGTTTCCCTGTGGCGGACCCAGGTCTCGCCCCGGCGGCCCGTCCTGTCGGCCCTGGCCCGGTTTGTCCCGGCCGGCGGCGAACGCCGTTGGCCAGGCCTGACCCTGACGGTGCGCGACGGCATGATCCACGGCAGGTGGTCCCAAACCCTGGACGAGGACGCCGTCCCCCTGGACGAAACCTCCAGGCCCGGACCGGCCGACGGCGAAGACCCGCGTCATCTGGCCGATCACGCCTTCCAGGTTTCCCGCGCCCAGGAGGATGCGCTGCTGGAGGCATCCTGCCGGGCCGCGACGGCCGTGGTGCCACTTTTGACCAATTTCACCGAGGGCCAACACGTCCCCCAGGCCAGTCTGGCCCTGCACATGCCCGGCCTGATCTGGAACTGGCTCACGGCCCGCCTGGACCCGCCGGCCGATCTGGTCCGCTTTGCCCAGGGCTGGATTGGAACCAATCCCGACATCCGCGCCATATTGGAACGCCGGGCGGAAGACTTGGGCGCGGAACTGGCGGGCAGTCTGCCCCAGACCGAAAAGGCCCTGCTCGATCTCATCACCCGCGCCCGGGGGCTTGGACTGGGCGTGCACTGGTGGGCCGCCCAAAACATCCTCATGGCCCTGCCCACGCGGGGCCGGCACGAGGAACTCGGCCAGCTGCTCGGCCTGGCCCCGGTCGCCCCCTAAGCCAGACGCTGTTCGTCCAGCCAGCGCGCCCAGGCCTCGCGGGCGCGCTGGGCATACAGTTCCTTGCGTTTTTTCTTGGGCGCCTTGCGGTTCAGGGCGGGCATGAGGCCGAAATGGACGTTGGACGGCTGAAAATGCTTGGCCGGCGTGCGCAGGTGGCCCAGGAGCGCGCCCAGGGCCGTTTCCACGGGCGGCAGGCCAATTTTCCCGGCCAGGGCCAGCCCCAGCCACAAGCCCGTGGCCGCCGACTCCAGGTAGCCTTCCACGCCGCTGATCTGCCCGGCCAGATAGGTGCCGGGCCAGGCCAGCAAACGCAGATCCTCGGCCAGGACCTCCGGCGCCTTGACGTACGTATTGCGGTGGATGCTGCCCAGGCGCAGGAACTCGGCCCGCTCCAGGCCCGGGATCATGGCAAAAATACGTTTTTGTTCCGGGTATTTGAGCTTGGTCTGAAACCCGACCAGATTCATGGCCGTCTTCTCCCGGTTTTCGGCCCGCAGCTGGACCACGGCAAAGGGCTGGCGGCCGGTGCGCGGGTCCTCCAGACCCACCGGTTTGAGGGGCCCAAAGGCCAGGGTCATCTCGCCACGCTCGGCCATGACCTCGATGGGCAGACAGCCCTCGAAATGTACTTCCCGCTCGAACGCCCTGGCTTCGACCTTGTCGCCGGCGATCAGCTCCCGCACGAAGGCCAGATATTCGTCCTCGGACAGGGGACAGTTCAGATAGTCCTTGTCCTCGGGAGCATAGCGCGAAGCCCAGAAGGCCACGTCCATGTTCACGGAATCCGTGGCCACGATGGGCGCGATGGCGTCGTAAAAAGCCAGGGAATCCTGACCCACGACGCGGACCAGATCCTCGGCCAGGGGCGCGCTGGCCAAGGGGCCGGCGGCCACGATCAACGCCTCATGCCGGCCATCCAGCTCGGCCAGGGTGGTGATTTCCCGCCGAACCACGGTGATACGCGGATGGTTGGCGATCCGTGCGGTCATTTCCCGGGCAAACAGTTCGCGGTCCACGGCCAGGGCCTTGCCGGCCGGGACTTCCGTTTGCCGGGCGACGTCCATGACCAGGCTGCCCAGCTCGGCCATTTCCAGCTTCAAAAGCCCGATTCCGGTTTCCAGCTCGGCGGAGCGGAAGGAATTGGAGCAGACCAGTTCGGCCAGATCCGGGCTGTGGTGCGCCGGCGAAAACGTCGTCGGCTTCATTTCGTACAAAACCACGTCCCGGCCAGCCCGGGCCAGCTGCCAGGCCGCCTCGCATCCGGCCAGCCCGCCACCGATGATTCCAATTGTCGTGGTCACGCGTCCATCCTTGCCTATGGTGAAAAGGAGCTTCCTTGGCCCAAGGGCCGGCCGTGGTCAATATCTTTCCCACGGCCGACCCCAGGGCGCCTCAGGCCTCGGTCTGGGTCCGGGGAGTGGCCAGCCAGACCCGCAGGGCTTTTTCGGCTTCCACCAAGACAAAGGCCAATACCGCGACCCCGGCGGACTTGATCCACGGCAACGGTCCCAGCGGGGCGCTGCCGAACAGGGTGTTCATGAATGGCGCGTAGGTGAACAGCGCCTGCAGGGCGATCATCAGGCCAACGCCGCCGATGACCCACGGATTGGTGCCCAATCCCAGGGCCAATGGAGACAGGGTGAAGGAACGGCAATTGAACAGGTACATGGCCTCGGCCAGGACAAAGACATTGACGGCCACGGTCCGGGCCTGGGCCATGTTGCCGCTGGTGCGCAGCTCCCACTCGAACAGCCCGAAGGCGGCGATCAAGAGAATGGCGCCCACCCAGAAAACACGCAGCCCCAGCGCCGCGTCCAGGATCGGCCGGGCCGGGTCGCGCGGCAAGCGGTCCATGATGCCTGGTTCCCTGGGCTCGAAGGCCAGCATCAGGCCCAGGCATCCGGCCGTGGTCATGTTGATCCACAAAATCTGAACCGGCAGAATGGGCAGGGGCACGCCGAGCAGCACGGCGGCGAGGATGACCAGGCCTTCGCCGACATTGGTCGGCAGGGTCCAGACAATGAACTTGAGCAGATTGTCGTACACGCCGCGTCCTTCTTCCACGGCGGCCTGGATGGTGGCGAAATTGTCGTCGGTCAGGATCATGTCCGCCGCTTCCTTGGCGGCCTCGGTCCCGCCCTTGCCCATGGCCACGCCGATGTCGGCCTGTTTCAGGGCCGGGGCGTCGTTGACCCCGTCCCCGGTCATGGCCACGATTTCTCCCTGGCTTTGCAGGGCCATGACCAGACGCAATTTCTGATCGGGGGCCACGCGCGCGAAGACCGATGTCTGGGCCGCCTTGGTCACGAGTTCGTCGTCCGAAAGCCGGGCCATGTCCGCGCCGGTCAAAACCTGGCAGGTGGGACGCCCGGGGCAGGTCTCGATGCCCAGGCCCAGTTGGGCGCCAATGGCCGCGGCCGTGACCGCGTGGTCGCCCGTGATCATCTTGACCGTCACCCCGGCCCGCTGAAAAGCCGCCACCGCGGCCTTGGCCTCGGCGCGGGGCGGATCGATCATGGCCTGAAGGCCGAGAAAAATAAGCCCGTCGGCCACGTCGGCGTGTTCAAGACGCGCCGTTTCGGCCGGAAGTTCCTTGCAGGCCAGGGCCAGCACGCGCATGCCGCCAAGTCCGAAGCGCTCGATCGCGCCCCGGACCCCGTCCCGATCCAGAACGGCCCGGCTGCCATCGGACTGGAGCTGATGCGCGGCCCGGGCCAAGACGGATTCCACGGAGCCCTTGAAAAAAACCAGTCGGGGCTCGCCCTCGCCCTGGCCATGCAGGGTGGCCATGTACTGATGCTCGGATTCAAAGGGGAGGGTATCCAGACGGGGGAGGTTGCCCCGCTCCATGGCCGCGTCCAGGCCAGCCTTGTCGGCGGCCACGAGCAGGGCGGTCTCGGTCGGATCGCCGACCACGGAGTCCCCGTCCGGCCCATGATCGATACGCGAATCGTTGCACAGCAGGCCGGCCAGGAGCGTGGCCCGCAAGGCGTGATCCCCGTCGATTCCACCCTCGATTTCGCCCTCGGGCCGATAGCCGGTGCCGCTGACGGCGCGGCTCGCGCCCCCGGCATGAACGGCGACCACGGTCATCTGATTCTCGGTCAGGGTGCCGGTTTTGTCCGAGCAGATGACCGAGGCCCCGCCCAGGGTCTCCACGGCCGGCAACTTGCGGATGATGGCTCCGCGCGCGGCCATGCGCGACACGCCCATGGCCAGGATGACCGTCACCGCCGCCGGCAGTCCCTCGGGAATGGCTCCCACGGCCAGGGCCACCGCGGCCATGAACATGTCGGCCGCCTTTTCCCCGCGCAGGATGCCGGCGAAAAAGGTCAGCACGGCCAAGGCCATGATGCCCCACAGAAGGATATGACTGAATTTGGCGATCTTGCGGGTCAGGGGCGTGGCCAGTTCGTCGGCGGCGGCGACCATGCCCGAAATGCGCCCGATCTCGGTCCGGTCACCGGTGGCCACGACCACGCCGGCGGCCTGACCATGGCTGACCAGGGACGAGGCATAGGCCATGTTGCGGCGGTCGGCCAAAACCGTGTCCCGTTCCAGGACCTGCTCGGTCTTGCCCACGGGCACGGACTCCCCGGTCAGGGCCGATTCGTCCACGCGCAGATCCTTGACCGAAATCAAACGCACGTCGGCCGGCACCTTGTCACCGGAACGGAGCATGACCATGTCGCCGGGCACCAGGTCCACGGCCGCCACGCGCTGGATGGCCCCGGCGCGCACGACCACGGCCTCGGTGACCATGGACTTGGCCAGGGCGTCCAGGGCCCCGGCGGCCTTGGCTTCCTGGATGTATCCGACAATGGCGTTGACCAAGACCACGCCGACGATGACCGACGCGTCCACGACCTCGCCCAGAACCGCCGTGATCACGCCCGCCAGGATAAGGACATAGACCAGGGGTTGATGAAACTGGAGAAAAAAACGTTCCAGCGGCGTCTTGGCCCTGGCCGGAGTCAGGGCGTTGGGCCCGAACTCGTCGGCCCGATGCCGGACCTGAAAGGTGTCCAGGCCCTTGGCCGGCTCGACCTGAAGCAGATCGAGCACGTCCCGTGCCGGCAGGTGGTGCCACAACTTGGCCGTCGAAAAGTCCATGTGTCACTCCTTTATTGTGATATTTCTGATTTTTTGCGCTTCTTGCGGATGTCTGGTAGCTACCCCAGACCAAACCGAAGCTCAAGAAGGAGCGGCTTTTTCCAGCCCTTCCCGTTCCGATCCGGGCCGTGTCCACCTGGAAACCCCGTGTCGCGAGGGCGATGCCGCCACGCCAGGAGAATCTCCGGCGCCGAAACGTGTTTCCCGGCCAAGACATCTCGCCGACAACGCCACGGGCGGCTTGAACGCCGGCCGCTCGCGCCGTATGTTGCCCTCGCGTTCGCCATAACCAAACCCGGAGGAATCATGCTCTCCAAGGCGCTCAAGGACTTTGCCCATGTCCAGGCCCTGGCCGGACTCTGGACCGTCATCGCCCTGATCCTGGTCCTGCCCGCCAGATATGCGTTGCCACGTCTGTTCGAGCTTGTCGCCGCCCCCGTGAGCCTTTCGTCCGGGCCCTGGACCATGATCCAGCCGGGAATCATGTGGGTCAACGGAATCGGCGCGGCCCTGATTTTCCTCTTGATCGGCCTGGAGATCAAACGCGGTTTCATGGAAGACGAACTGACCGGCGCGGACCGGCTGCGCCTGCCCGCCCTGGCCGCCGTGGGCGGCGTCGCCATTCCGGTGCTTGCGCACATGGTCCTGCATGGACACGAGCCGGCCCTGGCCAGGGCCTGGATTGTCCCCGCCGCTTCGGACATGGCCCTGGGCCTTGGGGTTCTGGCCCTGTTCGGAGACAAGGCGCCCTCGGG
>RZYB01000057.1 GCA_009930495.1 Deltaproteobacteria bacterium | reverse complement strand
CATCGGCATTCCTCCGGAAAAGATCCAGGATATTTTCGAAATGTTCACGCAAAGCGGTCTGGCCAGGAACCCGGAGCAGGAAGGCGCGGGCCTGGGCCTAGCCATTGTCCGCAAACTGGTCGACCTCATGGGTGGACAGCTTGTCGTGGAAAGCGAACTAGGCCAGGGCTCGACCTTCTATGTCTGCCTCCCCTTTGATCTGGCCTCGGAAATTCCGGAAAGCACCGTCAAGGACATCCCGGACACACCGCTCGCGGCTCGATCCATCCTGATCGTGGATGACGACCCCATCAACCGCTTGGCCCTGAGATGGATGCTCGAACGCGCCGGCGCCCAGGTGCGCGAGGCCGAGGATGGACTGAAAGCCGTGGCCATCGCCTCGGTCGAATGCCTTGATCTGGTTTTCATGGACATTCAAATGCCCAATCTGGACGGACTCGGCGCCACGCGGGCTATCCGCGCCCGCGCGGAGGGGCCCAATGCCGACATCCCGATCATCGCCCTGACCGCCTTTGCCTCGGACAAGGACAAGGCCGACTGCCTGTGCGCGGGCATGACCGACTATCTGACCAAACCCGTGGACATGCGCGCCGTGGAAGCCGTTGTCCGCCGGCATGGACGATCCCCGGCAACGGACTCCCCCCTGCCGTGGGTCTAGACGAGATCACCACCAACTCCAGGGCCGCCAATCGGTAACATCCGCCGGCGGCCCGCTCCCGCCGGAGGTCATGATGCCCAGATCACATCTTCTTGCCAGGGTCGACGCCCAGACCTCTTGGGACGTGATCGTCATCGGCGGCGGCGCCACCGGCCTTGGCTGCGGCGTGGACGCGGCCAGTCGGGGCTATGCCACCCTGCTTCTCGAAAAAGCCGATTTTTCCCAGGGCACATCCAGCCGCTCGACCAAGCTGGTCCACGGCGGCGTGCGCTACCTGCAACAAGGCAACGTGGCCCTGGTCATGGATGCCCTGCACGAACGCGGCATCCTCCTCGGAAACGCTCCGCATCTGGTCCATAATCAGGCTTTTGTCGTACCGGACTACAAATGGTGGGAGCGCCCCTTTTACGGCGTGGGGCTCAAACTCTACGACATGCTGGCCGGAAAACTCGGCTTTGGCCGGTCGCGCATCCTATCGCGGGCCAAAACCCTGAACATGATCCCCAACCTGGAACCCACGGATCTACGCGGCGGCGTCATCTATCACGATGGACAATTCGACGACTCCCGCCTGGCCATCACCCTGGCCCGCACCATGGAGGACCTGGGCGGTCTGGCCGTCAACCACATGGCCGTGACCGGACTGGCCAAGGACGCGGACGGTCAGATCCGGGGGGTTGAGATCGAGGACAGCCTGACCGGCACGATTCGCCATCTCAAGGCCAAGGTCGTCATCAACGCCACGGGCGTGTTCGTGGACGAAATTCGACGCCTGGACGACGCGGCCGCCACCCGGCTCATCGCCCCGTCCCAGGGCATTCATCTGGTCCTGGACAAATCCTTCTCGCCTGGCGACACGGCCATCATGGTGCCGCACACCGACGATGGTCGGGTCATTTTTCTGGTGCCCTGGCACGACCGGGTCCTGGTCGGCACCACGGACGTCCCCCTGGACGCCCCTACTCCGGAACCGCGCCCCATGGACGAGGAAATCGACTTTCTCCTCGAACACGCCGGCCGCTATCTGGCCCGCGATCCGAAACGCGCCGACATCCTGAGCGTCTTCGCCGGCATCCGCCCCCTGATCCGGGTCGAGGGCGAGGACAAAACCTCGTCCCTGTCCCGCGACCACCACCTGACCATCTCCCAAGGCGGCTTGGTGACCATCGCTGGCGGCAAATGGACCACCTACCGCAAAATGGCCGAGGACACGATCACCCAGGCCGCGCGCTTCGCCGGTCTGCCGCCGCACGCCTGCAAAACGGAAAACCTGCCTCTGCACGGCTGGATCAGCGGCCTGGACCCCAAGAACCATTTGTCTGTCCATGGAAGCGATATCGGGGAGCTGCGGGAGTTGATCCGCCAAAATCCGGACCTGGGCGCTCCCCTGCACCATGAATTGCCCTATCTGCGAGCCGAGGTGGTCTGGGCCGTGCGCCGGGAATGGGCCATGACCTTGTCCGACGTGCTCCGCCACCGCACCCGCGCCCTTGTTCTCGACGCGGCCGCGAGCATGGATATCGCACCCGACGTGGCCAGACTCATGGCCGAGGAGCTGGGACACGGTGAAGACTGGATCGACAGCGAAGTGACCGCCTTCCGGGAACTGGCGCAAACCTACCTGGCGACCTAACGTGGCGGCGTCCCACCTTCCGCGACACCCTAGAGTCCAGGTATTCAAAAAAGTTCCAACACCCAAGTGGCCGTCATCCACGTAGACAACCACCGGCTCGGGCCGCGCATGGGAAACAACGCCGTCGGACATCCCACGAAAAACGCCCCGCGTTGCAACTTCAACGCGGGGCGTTTTTCGGGCAATACCCTGCCACTCAGCGCTTCATACGCACACACTGATCCAAAAAACAAAGCTGGCGGTACACGGTACGGATGACCGGCGGTTCCACGCCATGGGCCTGGGCCGTGCGCAGGGGCTCGCCGTAAATGGCCTCGACTTCCAGGGGCCGGCCGTGCTCGGCGTCGAGCATCATGCTCGGCTTGTACGGGGCCATTTTGTCCGTGAAGGCCAGGATATCCTGAACATACGATTCCGGGATGTCCCGGCCCACGGCGGCTGCCCCGGCCCGGACCTCGGCCATGAGCTCCACGGCCAGTTGGCGCGTGGCCGGACACCCCACCACCAAATCCGTGGTCGCGCCCAGCAGGGCGCAGGGGCCGTTGAAGGCGATGTTCCAGAACAGTTTGCGCCAACGGGCCAAAATCAGATCCGGGCTTCTATCCACCGTGATACCCGCGCCCTCGAAGGCTTGGGCCGCGCGCTCCAGCTCCGGGGTCAGGCCGGCCGGCTTTTCGTCGGCCCGATAGACCCCAAGCAACACCTGACCGTATTCAATGTGGGTGATGTGACCGGGACCGATCTTGTTGCAGCAGACAAAGCACAGACAGCCCAGAATGGTCGCGCCCAAACCGAGGTCGGCCACGCGGCGCTCGCCGTTGAGGCCGTTCTGCATCAAGACCACGGTGCTTTCCGGGCCGCAGACCGGACGCAACAAGTCGCCCAACAAATCATTGGTGGTGGCCTTGGTGGCCACCAGAATCAGGTCACAGACCGGCATGTCCTCGGGGCGGGCATGGGCGCTGACCTGGGGGAAAAACATGTCCCCGTCCACGGAATCAACACGAAGACCATGGGTTTTGACGTGGGCATAGTCGGAATGGAACAGAAAATGGACCTCGTGTCCGGCCTGAAGCAGGCGGGCGCCGTAAAAAGCGCCAATGGCACCGGACCCGATGATGGCGATCTTCATCATATTGATATCCCTCGTGATGGTGGAGTCCGGGGCGGGGCCCGGCATCAGAGGGGTCCGGTAGCAAGGTCACGGGGTGGTTGGCAAGCCGGCGCCGGTCAGACCCCGCGCCGCCCCAGGCACAAGCCCAGGGCCACCACGCCAAGAGTCATGACCAGGGCCAAATGCCCCCAGTCCACCCACATGACCACATCCGGCGGGAAAAAGGCGTCGGGCTGATTCTTCATGACCCGCACCAGGCCGGTCCCGGCCACGCCGACCCAACATGCGGCCAGAAGCATTCCGCCCACGGTCCAGGGTCGCCGCCAGGACAAAACAGCGCGCCAGCCCAGAAACGCCAGCAGGACAATGGCCAGACCGTAATGCAGGACATGATTGAGATAATAGTCGGCGGTCCAGGCAAAACCCGGCACATCTGCCAGATAATAGCGGGCGAAAATGGGCATTTGGGCGAATCCGGTGAACAGCAGTCCCACCACCAGCAGTTGGAAGACAACGCGCGCGACGTTATTCATGGTCATCCTCCGTGGTCGCGCCGCGCACCAGATGCAACACCCCGGCCACGGCCCCGACGATGGGCGCGGCATAGACGGCCCGCGCCAACAGATCTTCCGTGGAAAAAGGATTGCCCACGGCGGCCAGATGCGGCCGTCCCGGTTCCGGCGTCAGGGCCGCGTTGAGCACGTCGAAAGGCACGGGCGAAACATAAAAGGTATTGGTGCCGCCGTTTTCCGTTTCCCCATAAATGAACCCGCCGGTTTTCGCGGCCAGATCCTTGGCCTGGGCCAGAATTTCGGCGCGCGGGCCGATGGTCTGAACCCCTTCCGGACAGGCCTCGATACAGGCCGGGATGCCGCCGGCGGCCACGCGGTCCTGACAGCGGTCGCATTTGTACATGACCCCGTTGCCGGCAAAGCCCGGAGCCAGCTTCAGATACAGGCCGACACCGGTCTGACGCTCCGGAATATGCCAGGGGCAGACGTCCTTGCACTTGGCCCCGCCCAGGCAGATCTCGTCGTTGATGCGCACGATACCGCGACTGTCCTTGGCGGCCGCGCCCCAGGGACAAAGGTTGGCGCAGGGCGGATTCTGACAGTGCAGGCAACGTCGGGGAATGTTCAGCTCAAAAGGCTTGCCGTTGTATTCGCCGCTGACAGTCTGGATAAAAAGCCAGTTGTAGGGCGTGAGCCGGTCAACCACGTCGCGTTTGTCCGACCAGTCCGCGGCCTTGACCTTGGACGGATACATGGGCGGAAAAGGTTTTTCCGGCTCGGGGAACTTCTGGGCATTGGCCTCCCGGCAGGCCTCCACGCAGGCGCCGCAGCCGATGCACTTGGACAGGTCCAGAAGCGTGGCCAGTTCCTCGGGCCGGGCCTGGGCCGCCGCCGGAAGCAGGCTTCCGGCGGCCAAAGCCAGACTCCCGGCAAAAAAGGAGCGGCGATTCACTTTCATTGCTTCTCCACGGATTCGGAGCATTGATCGGAATTTTCGGGCAGACGCACGGTCAGCACGGGCACGGGACTGCGCCGCACAACCTTGCGGGCCACGGAACCAAAAAGCATGTCCATGATCTCGCCCCGGCCGTGGGCGCCCATGACCACCATGTCGTGCCGGCCGGTGGCGATCTCGTCCAGGATGCGCGCGGCGGCATCGCCCTGCTCGATCCTGATGTCGGCCCGGGCCACCGGGCATGCCGGATCGTCGGTCGCGCACTCGGCGGCCATTTCCCGCACCCGGCCGCGGGCGGTCTCCAAGGCGCGGGTCTTGCCCCTGGAGTTCAAATCCCGCCAGGCCTGCTCGTCCATGGCCTCGTGCAGATCAAACCCGGCGTCCTCGCTCATGGTTTCAAGCAAATCGGGAACAACGTGGATGATGGTCAGGTCCGCGCCATGGCAGCGGGCCATGGACACGGCGTAACGCAGGGCGCGGCGGGCGCTCTCGGACAGGTCCGTGGCGTAGAGAATGCGTTTGATAGACGGCAGCATGATGTCTCCTTGCTCGGAAATGGGTTATTTGGCCGCCGCTGGCGCGGGACCGCCGGATGGAGCCGGGGCCGGGCCGAACAGCCTGTTGGTCAGTTTGACGTACCACGCCGCGGACTGGACCTGAATGATGTAGGCCAGGGCCACGACCAGGGCCGCGTCGGAACCCTGGACCCCGAAGGCGTTGATGGCCACGGCCAGGGCAATGGACAAATTGCGCATGACCGTGCCGTAGACCAGGGCGATGGCGTCACCACGCGGCAGCAGGACCCGGCCCAGAACCGTGCTCAGGGCGAAATTCACGGCATAAATGATGGCCAGGGGCGCCAAAATCTGAAGCAACACCGTGGGCGCGGCCGCAATGGTCCGGGCCTTGAGCGCCAGGGCGATAAAGACAATACCCAGCACCCCCAGGGTGGACAGGGCCGGAAAACGCGGCGCGAAACGCTCGCCAAAATCCTTTTGCCCGTACCGGCCGACCAGATAACGCTGCGTGGCATATCCCAAAACCATGGGCAGAAAAACAATGAGCACGATCTGGCCAAAGACGGCGCCCATGTCCATTTCCACGGTCGCGCCGAGCAGGGCCTGAATATAGACCGGGGTCAACAGCGAGCCCAAGGTCAGGCCGATAACCGTCATCTTCACGGCGGCGGCGACGTTCCCCTTGGCGAAACCGGTCCAGGAAATGGTCATGCCGCTGGTCGGCACCAACCCGGCCAGAAGCAGACCAAGCATCATATAGGGCTCATCGCGAAAAAAAAGCCAGCTCACGCCATACGCCAAAAACGGCACGATGGCGAAATTAACCACCTGGGTGATGGCCTGGGCCTTGATGTCCCCCCCGGAAAACACTTCCCGGACCTTGAGGGTGACCATCATCGGATAGACCATGAGGAAGGTGAACGGCATGATCAGACTTTTCAACCAGGCCATATCCCCGACCAGGCCGGAGCCGAAGCCCAAAACCATGGTCGCGGGAATGGCCAACACCAGATTCTTGGAAATCGATTGTAAAAACTTCCACATGGGCTCGCTTCTCCTCTACTCCTCGCAGGACCCGCTCATTTCCACGTCCCGACAATCAGGATTGCTCATGCACGGCGCGTCCTTTTCACGCAGGGCACGGACACCGTCGGCCGTGCGCTCGACAATAAACCGGCGACCGCAGGCCGGACAGGTCTGAAAAATGGGTTCATACGTCACGGCGGCATCCACGGCCACGCTCTTTTCGCAATACGGACAGGTCACTCTCGTCGAACTCATACGCCACCTCGCTTGGGTTATGGTTGCGGCCAAAGCCGATCAAAACGTTTTTTCCACTCCAAAGGCATAGTCGCCGGGTCGGCCGGCAAAAACCGGCAAGGGCTGATACCGGCACTCGGGATGAACGCGGCGAAGGTCCGGCAGCAGGTCGTCGTCATTGCTGACAATGGCCAGACACGCGCCCGGCGCCAGGGCGGATATGGCCGCGCAGGCCCGCAGCATGGACAAAAAATTGATGGAATCACGCAGGTCGATCTTTTCCATGGTGCTTCCCCTAAAACCGAGTCCGTACCGGATGACCAAGGCCGTTTGCGCCACCATAACACCCGCCACCCACATTAGGCCAGAGCGAAGACCATGCCAGCCGGACACACGGCCGTGGCCATACATACCAAAAAACAAAACCATTGAATTTGCAGGAATAATTTTCAAAACACATTTTTTACCGTCAAGGACAAAGACAGATTGCCAGGTTGTAGTTAAAAATATAAACACAAAAACAAAACACTGTACAAAAACTCAACAGGACACACCATGGACAGCTACCTCAACCAATACTGGAAAACCGTGGTCAACACCATCCAGGACGGCGTCATGATCGTCACCCCCCAGGGACGCATTGTGTCCGCCAATCAGGCACTGGTGGACATCTCCGGCTTCAGCCGCGAGGAACTGCTCGGCGCGCCATGTTCCGTGCTGGGCTGTTCCACCTGCGAAATCGCCAGGGGCGCGGCCGGCTGTCATTGGTGCGCCATGTTCCAGCGCGGCGCGCTGCACAAACAGCACTGCGAAATCGTGCGCAAGAACGGATCAAAGGTGCATGTCATCAAAAACGCCTCGGTGCTCAAGGACGAAAACGACACGGTCATCGGCGCGGTGGAAACCATCACCGACATCTCGGACCTCATGGACAAGGAGGCCCAGATTGAAATTTTCCGCCGTGAATTGTCCGGGGCGGACAGTTTTCACGGACTCATCGGCCGCTCCCCGGCCATGGAGCGGGTTTTTGACATGATCGACGATGTCGCCCAGATCGACGCCCCGGTCCTGCTTCTGGGCGAGAGCGGCACGGGCAAGGAACTCATCGCCAAGGCCGTCCACGAGGCCGGACCGCGCCGGGACAAGCCCTTCGTCAAGGTCAATTGCGCGGCCCTGAACGAGGCCCTGCTGGAAAGCGAACTCTTCGGCCACGTCAGGGGCGCCTATACCGGCGCGCACAAGGACCGCGTCGGCCGCTTCGAGAGCGCCGCCGACGGCGACATCTTCCTGGACGAAATCGGCGATCTCCCCCTGATCACCCAGGTCAAGCTGCTGCGCGTGCTGGAAGAAAAGGCCATCGAGCGCGTCGGCGATCACAAGTCCATTCCGGTCCAGGCCCGGATCATCACGGCCACCAACCGCGACCTGCGCCAGCTCATGGACCAGGGCCGTTTCCGCCAGGACTTTTTCTACCGCATCAACGTCATCCCCATTCCCATCCCGCCCCTGCGCGAACGTCGCGAGGATATTCCCCTGCTGGCCGAATCCTTTTTCCGGCGCATCCAGCTCAAGTCCGGCAAGAACGTGCACGGCATCGCCCCACGGACCATGGACCTGCTGCTGCGCCACTCCTGGCCAGGCAATGTCCGCGAATTACGCAGCACCTTTGAATACGCCATGGTCGCCTGCAAGTCGGACTGGATCGAGCCGCGCGACCTGCCCGCCGACATCGGCGGCGGACATTTAACCACCAACGCCATACCCGTAGCCAGTGGCAGCCTGAACGACATCAAAAAACAGCGGCTGATTCAGGCCCTGCACGAGTCAGGCGGCAACCAGTCCGAAGCGGCCAAAATCCTGGGCATTTCCAGGACAAGCGTCTGGAGCCAGATGAAACGCTATGGCCTGGCCCGAAACGGCTGAAGCGATCCGCGCTTCGGACACGATAAATTTTCATTGTCAAACGCCCAGCGATCACGTATTGACTCTGGGCATTTCTCAAAAGGGCTTTCCCTTCCGCGACCATCTTCAGCGTTTTCGCCCCCAGATTCGGTGTTCCCGAAATGCGTTCTCCCCGTCTTGGACAGTCGGCCTCACGGTTGCGGCCCGGTTCCAGAGCCGGGCAATCTTAATGACCGCGAGGCCCACGGCCCGCGAGGGAGTCTCATGACCACGTTTTCCGACTTGGGTTTGTCCGAACAGACCATCCAGGCCCTGTCCCGCAAGGGCTTTGAAGAGCCAACACCCATCCAGGCCAAGGCCATCCCGGCCGTTTTGGCCGGCACCCATGACATTGTCGCCCAGGCCCAGACCGGCACGGGCAAGACGGCCGCCTTCGGCCTGCCGCTTTTGGAAATGCTCGACGAAAGCCTGCGCTCCGTGCAGGCCCTCATCCTGGCCCCGACCCGCGAACTGGCCATCCAGGTGGCCGAGGAGATCAACTCCCTGCGCGGCGGCCGCCCCGTGTCCATCACGCCCATTTATGGCGGCCAGTCCATGGAAATCCAGCTCCGCAGCCTGAAAAAAGGCGTGTCCGTGGTTGTCGGCACGCCGGGCCGGGTCCTCGACCACCTGCGCCGGGGCAGCCTGAACCTGTCCGGGATCAAATTCCTGATCCTGGACGAGGCCGACGAGATGCTCAACATGGGCTTTCTGGACGATGTCCGCGAGATCATGGACCAGACCGGCCCGGACAAGCGGACCATGCTCTTTTCCGCGACCATGCCCCCGGAAATCCTGCGCATCGCCAAGAAATACATGGGCGACTACGAGGTCATCCGGGCCGTGTCCGAGCAACTGACCGCGACCCAGACCGACCAGATCTATTTCGAGGTCTCGGCGGCCGATAAATTCGAGGCCCTGTGCCGGATCGTCGACATGGAAGGGGATTTTTACGGACTGGTCTTCGCCCGGACCAAGGTTGACGCCGACGCCGTGGCCCAACGTCTGACGGAGCGCGGCTACGACGCCGACGCCCTGCACGGGGACATTTCCCAGAGTCTGCGCGAAAAGATTCTGGGCAAGTTCAAGAAGCGGCTCATCACCATTCTCGTGGCCACCGACGTGGCCGCGCGCGGCATCGACGTCCACGACCTGACCCACGTCATCAACTTCGATCTGCCCCACGACCCGGAATCCTACGTGCACCGTGTCGGCCGCACCGGCCGGGCCGGCAAGGAAGGCATCGCCATCACCTTCATCACGCCCTCGGAGTACCGGCGCCTGCAGTTCATCAGCAAACAGGCCAAGACCGACATCCGCAAGGCGCGGCTGCCCAAGGTCAGCGACGTCATCGGCATGAAGAAGGATCGCATCCGGGCGGAGCTGAAAACCATCGTGGCCACGGAACCCGAACTGGAATTCCTGGGCATGGCCCAGGAGCTGCTGGACCAGAGCAAGCCGCGCGAAACCCTGGCCGCCCTGCTTCAGTACATGTTCCAGGAAGAACTGGACGCCTCCAATTACAAGGAAATCGAGGACGCCTTTGTCGTCGACAAGAAGGGCAAGACCCGCCTCTTCGTGACCCAGGGACGCAAGGACGGCCTGACCCCCAAGCGTCTGCTGACCTTTTTGGACGAGAACTGCCACATCCCGTCGCGCAAGGTCTGGGACATCCAAATCATGGAAACCTTCGCCTTTGTCTCCCTGCCCTTCCAGGAGGCGGAAAAGGTCCTGTCCATGTTCAACCGCCGGGGCAAGGACGGCGGCCTGGTCTTCACCAAGGCCAAGGGCCGACCTTCCGCGCCTCCCAGAAAATAACGCAAAAGGCCGCGCAATCCTGCGCGGCCTTTCTTTTTGCCGTAATTCCTTTTCCGATCAAAAACCGAGTCATCCCTGGGAGCGCGGTCATCTCGCCCGTATGAAAGCGGCCACGATGGCCGCGCTCTCAGGTGTTTTGAAAGTAATTTGTCATACAAATCTTTGTGTTGACAAATGGTTACAGTCCGAGCTTACGAGCCTTCATGCAATTTTTTGCAGCAATATCCTTCCATTCGTATCGGATGCATCTGAAACCCAGGAGCGCGTCACATGCGGCTTGAAGACCTGAAGTCCGGCCAAAGCATCGTCGGCCTCGAACCCACGGACATTGTCTCGCTCATTGCCGTGGTCCCCATTGCCGAAGGCGCGGTGCAGGTCATTTACAAGACCACAGCTGGAGCACTCAAGGACCGGCTCCTGACCCGCAGTGACGAACCGGCCTTGGAGCCTGCCACCCAGGGTCGCCCGTGGAGCTTTGATGGCGACGGCGAGTCCTTCAAACTGGCCGTGGAAGCCAAGCGCATTGACCTTGCCTTTCTGTTTGACCCCATGATGGCCGTCCACGCCTCCAACGTAGACCCGCTGCCGCATCAGATCACCGCCGTGTACGAATCCATGCTGCCCCGCCAGCCCCTGCGCTACGTGCTGGCCGATGACCCCGGCGCGGGCAAGACCATCATGGCCGGTTTGTACATCCGCGAACTCCTGCTGCGTGCCGATGCCCGCCGCGTGCTCATTGTCGCCCCTGGCAGTTTGGTTGAGCAGTGGCGCGACGAACTCTTCGAGAAATTCGGCCTGGAGTTCCGTGTCTTCTCCACCATGCTGGAACAGGCCTCGCCCAGCGGCAACGCCTTTGAAGATAACGACCAACTCATTCTGCGTCTGGATCAGATCTCGCGCAACGAAGACCTGCAAGCCAAGCTCTTCACCTGTTCTTGGGACTTGGTCATTTTTGATGAAGCGCACAAACTGGCCGCCCATTTCTCCGGCCAGGAAGTGAAACGCACCAAGCGCTTTACCCTGGCCGAGAATCTTGGGGCAACCACCCGGCATCTTCTGCTCATGACCGCCACGCCTCACAACGGCAAGGAAGAGGACTTTCAACTCTTTATGTCGCTGCTGGACTCGGACCGATTTTACGGCAAATTCCGCGACGGCGTGCACAAGGTCGATCCTTCGGACCTCATGCGCCGCATGGTCAAGGAAGAGCTGGTCAAATTCGACGGCACCCCGCTCTTTCCGGAGCGCCGCGCGTACACGGTCAATTATACGCTGTCCGACATCGAGGCCGCCCTGTACGAGGCCGTGACCCAATATGTGCGCACGGAAATGGGCAAGGCCGACCAACTCGACGGCAAGCGCAAAGGTTCGGTGGGCTTTGCGTTGACCGCCTTGCAACGCCGTCTGGCCTCCAGCCCGGAAGCCATTTTTCAATCCCTGAAGCGACGCCGGGAACGCCTGGAAAATCGTCTGCGCGAGGAGCGTCTCGGCGCTCGCGGCCAGCGTCTGGTGGGGACGGTCTTCGACCAGATTCCGGATGATGACGACGATCTGCCCGCTGATGAGCAGGAATTCTTGGAAGAGAGCCTCATGGATCAAGCCACCACGGCCAACACCATCGGCGAACTCCAGGCGGAAATTGTCATTCTCGAAGGCTTGGAGCGCCAGGCCAAGGAGGTCGTGCACTCCGGCCAGGACCGCAAATGGGATGAACTTTCGCGCATCCTGCAAAACGATCCGCATATGCGCGACGTGACCGGCCGGCATCGCAAGATGATTGTCTTCACCGAGCACCGCGACACCCTCAATTATCTCCAGCGCAAAATTTCCGGGGTCATCGGCAACCCGGATGCCGTGGCGACCATCCACGGCGGCACCCATCGTGACGAACGGCGGCGAATCCAGGCTCTGTTCCGGTCCGACCCGGATGTGCGCATTCTGCTGGCCACGGATGCCGCCGGTGAAGGCGTGAACCTCCAGAACGCCAACCTCATGGTCAACTACGACCTGCCGTGGAATCCCAATCGCCTGGAGCAGCGCTTTGGCCGCATCCATCGTATCGGTCAGCGCGAGGTCTGCCACCTGTGGAACCTAGTGGCCAAGGAAACCCGCGAAGGCGAGGTCTATCACCGGCTCTTAAAAAAGCTGGAGATCGCCAGCGAAGCCCTCCAAGGCCGCGTGTTCGACATTCTGGGCGAAGTTTTCGAGGACACCAGCCTCAAGGATCTGCTCATGCAGGCCATCCGATATGGCGACCAACCCGAGCGGCGGGAGCAATTGAATCAAAAAATGGACGTCGCTTTTGATCTGGACCGCCTGTGGCAGATCGTCAACCGCAACGCCCTGGCCCAGGAAACCATGAGCCCCGAACGCCTCTTTGCCGTCAAAGAGGAAATGGACAAGGCCGAAGCCCGCCGTTTGCAGCCCTATTTTGTGCGCTCCTTCTTCATGAAGGCTTTTTCGGCTCTGTCCGGTTCCATCTATCCCCGCGAGGCCGGACGTTTCGAGATCACCTATGTTCCGGCCAGCATTCATGAGCGCGACCGCCGCATCACCGGCCGCAATCGCCGCGATCCGTCACCGGTCCTGAAACGTTATGAGCGCGTCTGTTTCACCAAGGACGCCATCCAGCCCCTGGCCATCACCGGCAGCACCCCGGCGGTACTGCTTCATCCAGGGCATCCGCTCATGCTGTCGATGTGTGACCTCATCCTGGAGCAGCACGCCAATCTGCTGCGCCAAGGCTCCGTCCTGGTGGACCCGGCCGAGGAGAGCTGCGAACCGTATTTATTGTTCCTCTTGACCCACGAGATCACCTCCGGCGACGGCCAGACCCTGTCCAAACGCATGCAGTTCGTGCGCGTCGATGCGACCGGAGCCGCGACCTTTGCCGGATGGGCGCCACATCTGGATCTGGAGGCCTTGCCCGTGGCGGACCGTCCGCTGCTGGACTCAATTCTGGATGCCCCGTGGATGACCACCGGCCTGGAACAACGCGCCCTGGCCCTGGCCGCGGAACGTCTGGCCCCGGATCATTTTCAGGAAGTGGCCGGACGGCGCATGGCCTATGTCGATAAAACCCTGGCCGCCGTGCACGAACGACTGACCAAGGAAATTGATTTCTGGACTGACCGCTGGTTGAAGCTCAAGGAGGACAAGGACGCCGGCAAGGATGTGCGCCTGAACATCGAAAACGCCCGGCGGACCATCGCCGATCTGGAAGGACGGCTGGAGAATCGCAAAAAGGAACTCCAGGCCATGCGCCATGTGCAGTCGGCCACGCCCATGGCCTTGGGCGGAGCCCTGGTCGTGCCCGGCGCACTCTTGGCCAGGCTGAAAGGGGAAACACCAGACCCGGCCCTATTTGCGGTCGATGCCCAGGCCCGCGCCCGTGTGGAACAGATGGCCATGGACGCCGTGCGCCGCGCCGAGGAAGCCCGAGGCTGCGCGGTGGTTGATGTTTCGGCCCAGAAGTGCGGCTGGGATCTGACCTCCTACCCGCCCATGCGGGATGGCCGCCAGCCGGAGCCCCGACACATCGAGGTCAAGGGCCGGGCCAAGGGCGCGACCACCGTCACCGTGACCCGCAACGAAATCCTCTATGGCCTGAACCAGCAGGACAAGTTCGTTCTGGCCATTGTGCTGGTGGATGGAGCCACCTGCGACGGCCCGTATTACGTGCACAAACCCTTTACCCAGGAGCCGGATTGGGCCGTGACCAGCATCAATTTGGATTTGCAGGAATTATTGCGGAGGGCGGCGTTATGATGTCAGACGAAATGCAGCCGGCCGCAGACGTCTACCCCGGTCTCCACGACAACATTGTCGCGCTCCTCGAATCCGCCCGCAGCGCGGCCGCGCGGAGCGTCAACGCGCTCATGACCGCCACATATTGGGAAGTCGGTCGCAGGATCGTTGAATGCGAGCAGGATGGAGAAAAACGGGCCGGGTATGGGGATGAACTTATCAGACGGTTGGGTAAAGATCTGAGCCGGCAGTTCGGCCGGGGATTTGGCTGGAGAAATCTCACCCAGATGCGAGCCTTTTACCACGCCTGGCCCGCGTCACGAATTTTGCAGACACTGTCTGCAAAATCCGCTGATGCCGGGCTGTCCCAAACTCTGCCCGGAGGATCTGACGAGGCCGACATTGTGCAGACAGTGTCTGCACA
>RZYB01000056.1 GCA_009930495.1 Deltaproteobacteria bacterium | reverse complement strand
GCACCATGCCCGACGATGGTCTTGAAGGGCTGTCCGGCCAATTCGTCAACGACTTCCTGCGCAACGGCGTCACGGTCAACGGCCAGCGTTACGGCGGCCAGGGAACGGACATCCCCGACGACGAGAAGCGGGCCCATCTCCAGGAATTCATCCAGGCATCCGGAGGTTTGGCCAAGGCCAGGCACATCGCCCGCGTCGCGACCCAGGCCCGCTTCGGCGACATGCAGGCGGCCCTGACCGGCGATCCCGGCCTTGGCCCGCTCCGGCAGGAATTCGCCACCTACCGGGGACAGACGCACCTGCCGGTATCCGCGCAGACAGGACAGCGCGTCAGCATGGCCGTCTCCGTCCTCGTGCACGGCGACAACGTGGCCATTCGCATGGAAAACGCCTCCCAAAAAATGGGTGACACCCTGGGCACGGACTACGAGATGGGCGAGAACACAACCGTGAGCTTCACCCTCCAGGGCGCGGGCTCGGACGATCCGGTGGTCCGCCTGGACACCTGGGACGCCCTTTACAGCACCACGCCCCAGCGGCGCGTCACGGACATGGAACAGGCCAATCTGGAACGAGGCCCGGAGTTTGTCACGGATTCCCGGTTGGAGGCCATGCTCGACGGGCATCCGCCCATCAACCGCGCGGCCATGACCGCCCGTCTGTCGACCGACCTGACGGCGGAACTGCACGCGGCCAAAGATCCCGGATACCGGGGGCTGCCCGACGAATTCATCCGCGACTTCTTCCGCCGGGAAATCACGGTCAACGGCCAGATCCATGGTGGCGGCCGGGGTGTTGACGGGCATCCCGAAGGCGAGCGCCAAGAACGGCTGGACGCCTTCATCGACGCCGTGGGCGGCGAGGCCAGGGCCCGGCGCATTGCCACCATGACCTACCAAAACGTGCCCGGCATGATGGAGCAAGCCCTTTTCAGTGATCCGTCCATGGCCATCGTGGTCGAGGCCTACATGATGCACGCGGCGCGGGACGTGGCGCCGGACGTGGCCAATTTTGCCATCACCACCCGCGCGGACGGCGGCGTGGACGTCCACCTGGATTACCGCCAGCAACGCGGCGAGGCCAACGGATACGAATTCGGCAAGTCCGGCTACATGGATTACCGGCTGTCGGGTCTGGACACCGACGCCCCGACAGTGCACTTGCAAGGCTGGGACATGCACTTCGGGACCAACCCGCCGCGCTGACGCGGCCAAAACCGCGACTCCGGGCGCCGGTCCCGTGAAAAACGGGGCCGGCGCCCCGTGCCATCCGGCTTCGTCAGGAAGCCGGACATTTTCGGCAAACGACACGAACCGCGATTTTTCCAAGGATCAAACATGCCTTTGCCACGCGCCACGAATAATCCTGAATGGTCTCGGACCACGGTCCGGTTCCTGGTCACGTTTCTCCTGGTCCTGACGGTCTGTGGATCATGGCCAGCGTCGGCCGACACGGACACGCCACGCAAAAAATGGCGAATCATCTATGTCGAGGGCGGGCCCTATACCGACTATCAGCAGATTTTCGCCGGCACGGTACGCGGTCTGGCCAAGCTGGGACTGATCGCCGACGGCAACGTTCCCGTGCCGGCCCATTCGGAAAGCACCCAGGAAATGTGGGCCTGGCTGTGCGCCAACGCCGGCGGCGACCGTCTGGAATTCTTGCCCGACGGGTACTACAGCGCCAACTGGGACGAGACGGCGCGCGCGGCCAATAAAGCGGCCATTTTGCGCCGCATCCGCGAAAAAAATGACGTGGACATGATTTTCGCTTTCGGGACCTGGGCCGGACAGGACATGGCCACGGACGAACACCACGTGCCCACCTTTTCCATGTCCGTGACCGACGCCGTGGACGCGGGCATCGTGGCCTCGGTCGAGGATTCCGGCCGGGATCACGTCCACGCCCAGCTTGAACCGGGCCGCTATGAACGCCAGGTGGCCATCTTCCATGACGTCTTCAAGTTCAAACGCATGGGCGTCGTCTACGAGGACACACCCGACGCCCGCAGTTCCAGCGGCATGCCGGCCGTGGAAAAGGCGGCCCGGGAGCTGGGCATCGAACTCGTGACCTGCACCACGGCCCTGAATCTCCCCGATCTGGACCAATCCTTCAAAAATCTGCGTGCCTGCGTGGAAAGCCTGTCCACCCGCTGCGACGCCATCTATCTGACCGTCAACACGGGCATGCAGGGCAACCGCATCAAGGAATTGCTGAAACCGATCATCGCGGCCGGCATCCCGTCCTTTTCCCAGAGCGGCCCCGGCGAAACCAAGCTGGGCGTGCTCATGAGCCTCGCCCAGACGGACTTCGACGACGTGGGCATGTTCGAGGCCAAGGCCGTGGCCGAGGTTCTGGACGGCACCAAACCGCGCGACGTCAGCCAGGTTTTCGAAGGCCCCCTGGGATTGGCCATCAACCTGAAAATGGCCATGCTCATCGGCTGGAACCCACCCTTCGAGATCCTGGCCGCCGTTGATGAAATTCACCAACAAATCCCCGACATCGACCAATGACCACTCAAGCCCCGGCCGTTACTTCCGTTCCGTCAGCGGGTGGACCAAGCCGGCTGCCGTTCCTGATTGGCGGTCTGGTGGCCCTGATCTGCGCCCAAATCCTGTACGCCGCGTTGGTGCTTTCGGCCCTGCACAAGCAATACGACAAACCCATGCTGGCGGTGCGGGCCCTGGTTTGCGACCACGTGGCGAACCGGCTCGGACGCATGACCCGGATGGGCAAGGCGCCGGAACGCATCGCCCACCTCGACCAATTGCTGGCCGCCTACGCGGACACGGAGACGGACGCACTGCTCGTCCTCAGGGCCGACGGTACCGTGCTTGACGGCTGGGGCTGGCCCAAGGGCGTCACGTTCCCGATGCCCATGCAACCCCGGCTGCTGCGCGAGGGCATTCATGAATTTTCCCAGGACGGAAGCCTGTGGCTGGCCCGGCCGCTTCTGGACCGGGACGGGCACACGGTCGGACGTGTCCTCCTGGGTCTGAACGACGACAAGCGCTCGGAACAGGCGTGGCGCGTTTTGCGCGACAACGTGCGCCTTCTGGGCGCGATCACTACCGGCGCCTGCCTGCTCCTGGTCGCCCTGGGGCTGACCGCGCGACGCGGAAAGGATAGGTCCAGCACGGCCTTGTCCGAAAAACGGGTCTACGTGGCCCTGATCCTTCCCCTGCTCGCCAGCCAGCTTCTTTTCAGCGCCGCCATGCTCAAACCCCTGCGGGTCATGAATGAAACCCACCTGGACGCCGTGGCGCACCAACTGGGCCGCCACGTGGCCGGAGAAATGGAACATCTGCTCAATCTGGGCCTGGATCTGGAAAAAATCCCGCCAGCAACGGAATATCTGGCCGGCTTGCAACGCTTCCTGCCGGAATCCCTGGGAGTGGCCATCCTGGACGCCAAGGGACAACGACTGCACGCGGCCGACGCGGCCGGACCCATTGAAACGTCCCGCTGGGCGCCCCTGGAACAAGCCTCCCTGACAACAGACATCCCCTTTGGCGTCGGCGACATCCAGGCTGGCTCGGTCCGGGTGCTCATGTCCCCCCTGGCGGTTTCGGCCAACATCCGGGCCATCACCCTGGACACCCTGACCATGACCGTGGTCGCCATCCTTTTTCTCGTGGAGCTGACCAACCTGCTCATTCTGCGGGAAAAGCGTCGGGCGAATCAACGGCTCCAGCCCATGGCGGCCTCGGCCGGGTTCATGCGGCCGGTCATTTTCGCGTGCATGTTCGCCATCGACATGTCCCTGTCTTTCGTGCCCTTGCGTCTGGGCGAACTCAATCCGTTCCTGTTTGGCCTGCCTCACGACGTGATCATGGGCCTGCCCGTGTCCTTCGAGATGTTCATGGTCGGGCTGGCCATCATGGCTGGCGGCTTCTGGAGCGAGCGCGCGGGCTGGCGCCCCCTGCTCGTCACCGGAACCGTCCTGGTCGCCCTGGGCAACCTGGGTAGCGGCATGAGCACCGACGCCCTGCCCTACATCGCCTCGCGCGGCGTGGCTGGAGCCGGCTACGGCCTGCTCAACCTGGCGGCCCAGGTTTTTGTTCTGGCCAACTCCCGCCCGGACCAACGGGCCGGAAATCTGGCGGCCGTCTTTGCCGGGCTTTTCGCCGGCGCCCTGTGCGGCAGCGCCAGCGGCGGCCTCATCGCCGACCGTCTCGGCTATGCCGGCGCGTTCCTGGTCGCGGCCGCGCTGATGACGCTGACGGGCCTGGTTCTGTGGCGGATTCTGCCACCCCAGCAGACGCCCGCCCCGACCTCGGCCCGGCCGTCCCTGCCCAGCCTTGGTGAAACCATGTCGTTCATTTTCGATCGGCGCATGGCGGCCCTGCTCTTCCTGAACATCATTCCCGGCGCCTTTGTCACGGTCTGCCTGTTCCAATTTTTCCTGCCCGTGTCCCTGAACATGGGCGGGGCCAGCCCGGCCGATATCGGCCGCGTGACCATGATCTTTCCGTTGGTCATCGTCTATCTGGGCCCGCTCTTCGGGCGGCTGGTCGACAAATCCCAAAGAAAGGACCTCCTCCTGGCCCTGGCCGGCGTCATCGCGGCCGCCGGCGTCGCGGTCCTGCTGATTCTGGACGGGATCCCGGCCGCCATCGCCGCCGTCACCCTCCTTGGGATCGCCAACGCCATCCTGTCCAACGCTCAGGGCGCCCACGCCCTGGAATTGCCGGCCACGACGCGTTTCGGCGCGGGCCGGGCCATGGGCATCTACAACGTGGTCGAGCGGCTGGGCCAGGTTCTCGGCCCCATCACCCTGGGCCTGATCATCGCCATCCAGGGCCGCGACGCCGGGCTGGCCGTCATGGCCACGGGCATGGCCGCGACAAGCCTGATCCTTGCCCTTCTTGGCCAAGGCCGGCGCGGGAACTGACGCCATGGAAACGCTGCTCGACGATCCATTCCTGCGTCCCCTCTGGTCCAAGCTGGGACATTTGCCACCGCTGCTCCGGGCTTGGGACGGGCTGACCCTGGGCGACATCGCCACCCGGTTCATGGCGCCGGCCGGGGCCAGGGTTTCCAAAGCCCTGCTCGACCGCGCCGAATCCATGGTCGCGCCGGTCCTTGGCGACGCGGCCGCCGACGCCCTGACCCAGCGCCTGACCAGATCCCCGTCCGTGCTCTCGGCCAACTACCACGCCGTGGAATGCTTTCCGGAAATGGTCCAGGCGATCCATTTCTTCGCCCTGGGCGACCTGCTCGCGCCGCGATGCCCGACAAATCCGACGCCTCCGGTCGTGCCCATCCTGTCCTGTTCCAGTGTTTCCCTGCAAAGCCAGACCTACCCCAGGGGACTCATGCTCGCGCGCCAGGATGCGACCACCGGCGCCCCCCTGCGCCTGCCCTTCTTTCCCAGCGCCCTTCAGGACGTCATGACCGGACACGCGCCAGCGCTCGATCCGGATGGCCTCGGGGCCATGCGCGCGCAATGGGCCCACGGCCGCTGGCAGGCATTGACGCCCTGGGAACGGGACGCGGTCGATGAAATCATGGACAAACATGTGCTGCGCCGCGACATCCTGGACCTGCCGACGTTTGGCGCCCAAGTCACCCGCGCCAACGCGTCCCTGTGCGCCGCCCGTTATGCCCAGGCGTCACGGCCGCTGGTGATTTATTTGGAAATGGAACATCTGGTCAGTGGATTGCTCGATCGCGATTTGGACAGGACGGATTCGGTCATGCACCGGGTTGTGTTCGACCCCGAAATCCGGTCCCGCGTTCTCGAAGGATTGGCCGGAGTGCGTGGTTGCTGGAAAACCGAGGCCGTCAACGGGCTGGCCCTGGGCCGTACCGGTCGCGCCGGAACCATTTTTTTCTGGCTGGCCGACCAGCAGGGACGGCGTTGTCCCCTGCGCCTGGGCCAGGGCCCTGGGAGCGAGGTCTGTCTTGAATACAAGAACATCCGCATCCCGCTGCGCCCGGACGCGCTGCGCTCCGCCCTGGCCGGGGGACGGATCGTTCCCAGCCTGTTCACGTCCTATGCCAGCCTGACCCTGGACCACGGCTTGCGCTGTTTTGGCGGTATTTTTCTGGCCGACTATCTGCCGGCCATGATCCGGGGCGTCCTGGCTGTCATGAACGGTCAGGACAAGGCGGCCCTGGCCATTCACAACCCGCTGGCGGCCCTGCCCCTGGGCGTGCGGATCGAGTCGGAATCAGGACTTTTTCCGGCCGGAACCGTCGAACTGACCGCCGCCGGTGGTCTGGACCGCGACCACCTGCTCCAGCTTTCCCGCCTGACCCTGGCCGATGTCCTGCCACTGAGCCTGTCTTCCTGGTACCGGGATTATGTTCCGGCCGCGTCGCGACCCGTGGGCTGGGCAACGGAACTCGACCGCGTGGCCGCGCGCTGGCGCGGTGTCATTGTCCGGCCCCGATAGGTTCAGGCTCGCGGATTCCGTCCAAAACACAGCATGGTGATGTCGTCGGATTGGGGCGCCGTGCCCCGATGTTGGACAATGGCCGCGCGCAGCAACTCCAAGATACCTTGGGGGGAAACACCCGGATGCGCGGCGAGCAAATCCCCGATCCGCTCCTCTCCGAACAGGCGGTGCTGTTCGTCCATGGCCTCGGATACGCCGTCCGAATACAGCAGACAGGTCTCGTCCGGCGCCAGGACCATTCGGTGCGGCGCATACGGCAGGCCGGACATGGCCCCGACCACCGGACCGCTCATGCCTTCCAGGACGCGGACATCGCCAGCCCGGTTCACGGCCAGGGGCTGGCAATGCCCGCCATTGGCATATTCCAGTTCGCCCGTGGCCGGATCGAACAGACCGATGAACAGCGTCACGAACATGCACCCCGGATTGTTCTCGCTCAAGCGGTCGTTGATGCGGGTCATGGCCTCGGCCGGGTCCGAGGTCTGGGCCAGGGCGTAGCGGACCAGGGTCACGGTCATGGACATGAACAGGGCCGCGGGCACGCCCTTGTCGGACACGTCCCCGATGACCAAGGCCTGACGACCGTCGGCGGCCTGAAAAAAATCGAACAGGTCCCCGCCCACTTCCTTGGCGGGCTCCAGAAAGGACGCCACCAGACAGCCCGGATGCGTTGGCGCCCCGGGAGCCGGCAAAATGCCCATCTGGATATCCCTGGCCGCGTTCAATTCGCCTTCCATGCGCTCCTTGGCGGTGGTCGTCTCCATCAGGGAGCGGATATTCTGATCCAAGGCCCGTCCCATGTCGCCAAAGGCCGTGGCCAGGGTGCCGACTTCGTCGCGCTGACCGGACGGGAGTTCCCGGGCCAAGGCCAGCAGCGGGGATTCCGTCACGCCGCCGGCCAGGGCCAGATCGACACCGGCCAGGGCCTTGGCCTGTCTGGTCAGGGTTCGCAACGGCTTGACCACCCGGATCGTGACCGCGAGCATGCCCAACAAGCTCAACGCCGCCGAAATCACGGCCAACCCGGCCATGCGCCGCATCAGGTTCCGGGCCGGCGCCTCCATGGCCTCGCGCGGCACGGACGCCACGATATACCAATCCAGGGCCTTGAAATACGCAATCCGAAAAACAGTGGACGAACCGCTGCCATCATTGTCGCGCACGAAATCCACAAAGCCCTTGGCACGGGCCTGTTCAAGACCTTCCCGCGGGATGAAGCCGGGTTCCCGGCCCAGGGCGTGTCCTTTGTGGGCCAGGGTCCGGCCATCTCCGGACACGAGGGCGACAAACCCATTCTCGTGTACTTGCAAGGTATCGAGCTTTTCCTGGGTTCCCTGGATGATGCTTTCCTCGGCCATGGCCGCCGCCTGGACCATGTTCGTGAGCCGCGAGGCCAAGGCGACAACCGTCCCCCGCTCCGGAATGGGAAGAAAAAAGACCAGCAGCGGACCGAGATGCTGCTCCTGACTGTCCGTCAGATCCTGGACCAAATCAAACACCGCGAACATGCCCTCGGGCGGCAGGCGCCGGGAATCGAGCATGGTCCGGATGGGACGGCCCTTCAAATCCGTGCGCCCTGGATCAACGGCCAATTGCCGGATCAGGGGACTGCCCAAGACATGCCCCCCGGAGGTTTTGAACAAATCCAGATGCATGCCAAACGACAGTAGGGGCTGGGTCCAGCCGCCGATGATCCGCCTTCCGGTTCCATCCGGCAGGGACGCCATGTCCAGCCAGGTGGTTCGGACCAGCGAGGCCATCTGCCGGAGCTGGTTCTTGAGCTGCAAGACCCCGAGAATGTTGTTGGTCAGCATGCTCAGGTAGCGGGAGCCGATGGTGTCCTCGACCAAGACGACAATGTTGCCAAAGGACTCCCGTTCCCGCTTGAGACTCATGTCCCGCAATTCGTGGTTGGTCAGCAGGATGATGGGAACGGCCGTCAGGGCAATGGCCGTCACGACAAGGGAAAAGAGTTTAGTCCGTAGCGAAATGATCATGTCTTACTCGGCCATTCCCAGCCGCAGGAGCTTCTTGCGCAGCCCCTCGCGGGTAATACCCAACAATTCCGAAGCTTTGGTTTTGTTTCCAGCGCATCGTTCCAAGGCCGCGACAACCACATCGCGTTCCACGCGTTGCAGGTTGAAAACCGCGTCCTCCCCAGCCGGCGCCAGCGTCATGGATGGAGACACCGACGCGCCAGCATCGGAACAATGCAGCGGCACCGGAAGGCCGCCACCACGTTTGGAACCGTCCAGGACGCGCGGGGAAAGATCCTCGGCATCGACCCGGTCCGAAATCGTGAGCGAGGCGGCGCGCTCCATCTCGTTGTTCAATTCGCGCACGTTGCCGGGCCAGTCGTGCCGCATCAGGGCCGCGCGCGCCCGTTCCGTGATCGTCAGGCGTGGCCGTCCCATGTGCTGGCAATGCCGCTCCAGAAAATGCTGGGCCAGGAGCAAAATGTCCTCGCCACGCTCGCGCAGGGGCGGCAACCGCACCTCGGCCACGTTGACGCGGTAGTACAGATCCGACCGGAAACGGCCGTCCCGCACCGCCTCTTCCAGACCGACATTGGTCGCGGCGACGATCTTGATGTCCACGGGCAACGGCTTGTTGCGTCCGACCCGCTGCACCTCGCCTTCTTCCAGCACGCGCAACAGCTTGGCCTGATGCGGCAGGCTCATGTCGCCGATTTCGTCCAGAAACAGCGTTCCGCCGCTGGCCTCCTCCACCAATCCGCGCTTGAACCCCACGCCCGTGGCCGCGCCCTTCTCGATGCCAAACATCTCGCTTTCAAAAAGATTCTCGGGAATGGCCGTGCAATTGACGGCCACGAACGGCCCTTCCCGGCGCGGCGAGTTGTAGTGCATCATCTTCGCCACGACTTCCTTACCCGATCCCGTGGGCCCGAGAATGACCGTGTTGATGGGCCGTCGGGCAATGGACAGCACCAAGTTCACGACCCGGCGCATGGCCTCGCAATTGCCGATGATTCTGCGGGCCTGATAGGTGTCCTGGACGGTCTGCATCAGATGCTCGTTACGCCGCGCCAGCAATGCCCGGGCCTCTTCCAGCTCGGCATTGCGGGTCTTGAGTTGGGCGATGAGCTCCTCGCGATGAAATTCCCGCCCCGCGACCTTGACCAGCATCATGCCGAAGGCCTCGGCCAGACGCACGAATTCCTCGGGCCCGGCGTCCGGCCGGGTCAGGGCGTAGAGCTTGTCCTCGCTGGCGGGCCGCCCCCAGGCCAGGTCATCGCACAGATCGATCAAGGTCGTTAAAAATTCCGTCGGCGCGACGTCCGCGCCATGTGCTTGTCGTTTCAATGGTTCTCTCTCAGTCGCGTTTGAGCGTCTGCACCCACCGCAGGACCTCGGCCACCGGGCCGATGAGATCCTTGGGGATGTACGCGTTTTCCGTGCCGTGATCGAAAAGCCCGCGCGCCAGCGGCGCGTTCCGCATGATGGGAATGCCCTCCTCGCGGGCCACTTCCATCATGCGTTGGGCCAAAAGCCCCTCGCCCTTGGCCAGAATGACCGGCAGGGGCGTCTTGTCCTTGTCGTAGTCCAGGGCCACCGCGTAATGGGTCGGGTTGGTGACCAGCACCTTGGCCTTGCGCACGTTGCCCAGGCTGTTCTGGGCCAACAGCTCCTGATGCAGCTGCTTGCGCTTGCCCTTGATCATGGGGTCGCCCTCCATCTCCTTGTATTCGCGTTTGACCTCGTCCTTGCTCATCATGTGCTGCTTGGTGTATTGCCAACGCTGAAAAAGATAATCCACGGCGGCGATGACGCAAAACGCCCCGGCCGCGGCATAAAGCAGGTCGCGCATGGCCTCGCCCAAAACGGTCCACAAATGGCCGATGTTTCCATCGGGAATGCGAAACAACGTCCCCAGATGCGCGGACATGACCTTCCAGACCACCCAGGACAAGACCACGACTTTCAGCACGTTCTTCAAAAATTCCACGGCGTTCTTGATGGAGAACACTTTCTGGAACCATTTCGAGGGGCTCACGTTCTCCAGCTTGGGCATGGCGCTTTTGAAAGCGAACAAAACGCCGACCTGGGCCATATTGGAAGCGATGGACGTGGCCATGACCAGGGCGAGGACCGGCAGAACCAGCTTCATGAAGCACGCGACCATGACATCGGCGGCCTGGGGCAGGGCCTGGGCGAAGGGCTGGCTCATGAGGATCATCGGCGTTTCCGTCATGGTGGCCAGGGTCTCGTAAATGGATTCGCTCATGGCCACCAGATAGACGGCAATGGCCAACACCGACAGGGCCGCCGGAACATCCTGACTCTTGCAGACATCCCCCTTTTCCCGCGCCTCGCGCAGGCGCTTGGGGGTGGGTTGTTCGGTCTTCTCACTCATGCAACAACCGCCCGAGGATGGTCAGATCGTGGTCGATGGTATCGAAAAGGCCGCCGATCTGGATCAGCAAAAGGCCAAAGGACAAAAACAAAAGCAGGGCCGCCAGGGCGCTCTTGATGGGCATGCCGAGGATATAGACGTTGAGCTGGGCCGCGAAGCGGTTGATGAGGCCAAGGGACATGTCCGTGAGCAGGCAGGCGGCGACAATGGGCGCCGAGAGCAGGATCATGGTGGTCATGAGCCAGGCCACGCGACCGGCGAAAAACAGCGGGATATCCGTGGTCCCCGCGAACACGCCGACCGGGAGCAGCTCCGCCACGGGCCAAAGCTCGTAGCTGGAAAAAACCAGGGTGACAAAGGCCAAAAACGCGCCCCCGGAAAAAAACACAAAAACCGCGCACTGGAAAAGAAGCGACCCCAGCGGCGAGGTTTCTTCTCCGGACAGGGGATCGGCCCCCGACGCCATGGACGCGCCACGCTGGTTGTCGATGAAAAATCCCGCGCATTGCACGGCCCAAAACAGCATTCCGGCCAAAAATCCCATGAAAAAGCCCAGCAAGCTTTCCTTGAACACGATCAGGGCCAGACGCCCCGCGACCGCCGCGCTGAGAACCTGGGGGGCGTCGATCTGGTCCACGACCAGGGGATGCAGGAAAAGATAGCAGGCAAAGGCCACGGCCACGCGAATCTGCCCGGTGACGATCTGCCCCCCCAGAAACGGGACCGTCTGCATGATCATGAACAAACGCGGCATGCCCAGAAGCACGGCCAGCAGGTGATCCATGACGTGGAGTTCCTGGAAAAAGGCTTCCAGATTCATCCGCCATTCCCCTGTTCGCGGCTAAAGAAGGTAAAAGTTATCAAATATTTCCTTTGAATACCGCAATATCTCCCCGCACAGCCAGCCACCCATGACAAACAGAGTCACGATGACCGCGATGAGCTTGACCCCAAAGGACAGGGTTTGTTCCTGGAGCTGGGTAATGGCCTGGATCAGACTGAAGATGATGCCCACCACCGAGGCCACCACGATGGGCGGCAGGGAAAGCATGAGCACCAGGTACAGGGCCTGCACGGTATAGTTCATGGCCGTGGCTTCCATCCGTCCTCCTTGCGCGCCGAGGGCCGGGGCCTACAGGCGAATCCTGTTCACGGGCTGGACCGAAATTTCCGGGGTGATTTCCTGGTAGGACACCACGGCCAGCCCGTAATGCTCCCCCTCGATCAGCCGCCGCACATAGCGGCGGATATCCATGGACACGACCAAAACGGGCTTCTGGGTGCTGGTGCGATACCGGCCGGCGGCGTCATTCACGGCCTGCATGAATTTGCGGGTGGTTTCCGGGTCCAGGGCCAGAAAAGCGCCGGCCGAGGTCTGCCGGATGGCCTTGCGGATGGTTTCCTCCACGACCGGCTCCATGAGAATGGCCGGAAGCATGTTCTGGCCCTTGGAATACATATAGCTGATCTGACGTTTGAGAGCCATGCGCACGTACTCCGCGAGCATGACCGTGTCCTTTTCCTTGGGGCTCCATTCCACCAGCGCCTCCAAAATGCCGCGCAGGTCGCGGATGGAAACCTGCTCCTGCACCAGACGCTGGAAGATCTCGGCGATGCGCTGCACCGGCATGAGGCGCGTGGCCTCGCGCACCAGATCCGGGGCGCGTTCCTCCATGCGGTCCAACAGGTATTTGGTTTCCTGCAGGCCCAGAAAGGACGAGGCGTGCCGGGACAAAATCAGGGACAGATGGTAGGCCAGGATGCGCGCGTGACTCATGCAGGCGATGCCTACGCGGGACAGACGCGCGCTCTGGGCCTCGGGCACCCACAACGGCTCCACGTCCGGCAGAAAGCGTTCGCCCTCCTTGACCTCCACGCCGAGCATGCCCAAATTTTCACGGGTGTCCCGGACCAGGACCATGCCCCGCTCCAGCTTGCCCCGGGACATGGGGATCTCGTTGACGTGCAGGGCATAGCTCAGATCCGCCAGACCGGGATTGGGGCGGATGTTGATACCCGGAAACGGCACGCCCAGATCGAAATACAGGGCCCGACGCAACGCGGCCAGTTCCTCGTTCAGGGAGTCGTAGTCGAGACTTTCCCCCATGTCCTCGGAAATATCGAGAATGATGGGCACCGTGGGCGCGAACTCGTCACGCTGTCCGGCCGGACCGGGCCGGGCGCCTTTCTTGGGCGCGGCCGAAGCCTTGAGGGATTTGGACAGTTCAGCGCGGGCGTCATGGGTCTGGGGCATTTCGCTGATACGGCGCAGCACATAGCCAAGCCCGCCCAGGGCAGCGGCCAGGGCAAAAAGCTGCGGCTTGGGAAAGCCGGGGATGAGCGCGAAAAGAAACACCAGCCCGCCGGCCATGAGCAGGGCCTTGGGCTGATCAAAAATCTGCTCGCCGATCTGGGAGCCGACGTTGGCGTCGGAATCTCCGGTACGGGTGATGAGAATACCCGCGGAAATGGACACCAGCAGGGACGGAATCTGGGAAACCAGACCGTCGCCGATGGTCAGGATGCCGTAGGTGTGCAGGGCCTCGCCGGCGGTCATGCCGTTTTGGGTGATGCCGATGATGGTGCCGCCAACAATGTTGACCACGGCGATGATCATGCCCGCGATGCTGTCGCCCTTGACGAACTTCATGGCGCCGTCCATGGCGCCGTACATCTGGCTTTCCTGGGACACGCGCTGGCGGCGGGCCTGGGCCTCGTTCATGTCGATGACCCCGGCGCGCATGTCCGCGTCAATGGACATCTGTTTGCCGGGCATGGCGTCCAGGGTGAAGCGGGCCCCGACCTCGGCCACGCGCTCGGCGCCCTTGGCGATGACCAGGAACTGCACGATGGTCAGAATGAGAAAGACCACGGCGCCAACCACGAAATTTCCGCCCAAGGCGAAATCGCCAAAGGTGAAAATGATTTCGCCCGCGTCGGCCTGGAGGAGGATCAGACGCGTGGTGGTGATATTGAGGCCCACCCGAAAGAGGGTGGTGAACAGGAGCATGGTCGGGAAAACGGAAAAGTCCAGGGCCGTGCGCACATACATGGCCATCATGAGCATGATGAAGGACAGGGCCATGTTCAGGCCGATGAAGGCGTCCACCAGCGGCGTGGGCAGGGGCAGGATCATAAGCCCGACGACGATGACCAAAAGCGCGACAATGGACAGGTCGTTGTGCCGCGTGATCACGCCCACGGCGGAACGGGCCATGGCGAACGCGTTCATGCGCGGCCTCCCGTGGCGCCTGGGCGCACACGCGTCCCGTCATTGCCTTCAAGCCGCCCGCCCAAGGCAATGAAGGCCTCCACGGCCTGTCGGGCCTCGTCACGCCGGTCCTGCCGCCACAGGGCCCTGGCCCGCAACAGGTGCAGGGCCGCCTCGCGGGACGACAGCACCCGTCCGTCCATGGCCGTACGCAAATGGTCCAGGGCCGCGCCGGGACTTCCTTGTTCCAGCTCCACGGCGGCCAGGCTGGCATATGCCAGACGGTCCAGGGCATCGGGAGCCGGTGCCCCTTCATTTTCGGCGCGCGATCCGGCCAGGGCGACCAATGCCGAAAACAGCCGCCCGGCCCGTTCCAGTTCGCCCATGCGCAAATACATATATCCCAAGACCAACAGGCTCTCGCGGTGCCGCCGTTCCAGATTCATGTCAGCCCCCGATCATCAGCCCGGTATAGGCCTGCAGCAAGTCCCGGTTTTCCAAAAGCAGACGCAGGTCGTTGCGCAGAAATTCCTGGACGGCGGGATCGTCACTCCCCTGCAAAATCATGAAGCAGTCACGCAGGCTGGCGGCAAACACTTCGGGCCGCAGAAGTTCCCCGTCGCCGACTTCGGGACAAAGCGTCTGCTCCACCAGCCGGGCCGCGTTGGAGACCGAATACAACTCTTCCAGACCGGCCTCGCGCAACACGCTGGACGCCAGAGGACGGGCCGTGGGCAGTTGCCCGCTGGCGGAAAGCCCTGGATCCA
>RZYB01000055.1 GCA_009930495.1 Deltaproteobacteria bacterium | reverse complement strand
GCTGTTGGAGAAAAGCGAGGTCTGTTTCCGCCAGGGAGGCAGGACGTGCCGGTTTTTGTCCGGGACTTCTGGTTTTGGCGGCCGATCGGTGGAATTTTGGCGATCCGACCAGGATTTGATCCCGAGTTGACCCCTTGTCCCGCGCGGGGGTACATGGTGATCAGGTCCGCCACGTGGTCGGGCCTTGGCTTTTCGTCTAACCCAGGAGTTTTGTCATGATGTCTCGCAAAATCGTGTCCAAATGCATGTTTTTTCTTGCCCTGGCGTCCATGGCCATGATGGTGGGCTGCGCCTCCAGCCGGTCCGGCCAGGTCTACGGCCGGAGCCAGGCCTTGCAGGAGATGCGCGTGTATTATGGGACCATTCTCGAAGTCCGCCCCGTGCAGATCGAGGGCACCCAGAGCGGTGTCGGCGCCGTGGCGGGCGGTGTCGCGGGTGGCGTGCTCGGCAGCATGGTCGGCGGCGGCAGGGGCCATGTCGTTGGCGGGGTTCTCGGAGCCCTGGGCGGCGCGGCCGGCGGCGCCTTGGCGGAAGAGGCCGTGACCAAGAAGAAGGGCGTCGAGATCACCGTGGAAATGGACAACGGCGAGATTGTCAGCGTGGTCCAGGAAGCTGACGATGAGTATTTTGTCGGCGACCGGATTCGCCTGCTGCGTGCCTCGGACGGCACGTCCCGCGTCCGCCAGTAACCTTTTACCGCAATTTCGGAGATCGCATGGACCTCTCCCTGGTCGATATCAAAAATCCGCAGAATCTGAACATGATTCTCGGGCAGTCACACTTCATCAAAACCGTGGAGGATATCCACGAGGCCATGGTCAACGCCGTGCCCGGCGCGAAATTCGGCCTGGCTTTCTGCGAGGCTTCCGACGCCTGTCTGATCCGGACTTCGGGCACGGACCCCGCCCTCGTGGATCTGGCCACGGAAAATGCCCAGGCCCTTTCGGCCGGGCACAGCTTTATTGTGTTCATGCGCGATATGTTCCCCATCAATGTCGTCAACGCCGTCCAGAACGTGCCCGAGGTGGTCCGTCTGTTTTGCGCCACGGCCAATCCGGTGCAGGTCATCGTGGCCCAGAGCGAACAGGGCCGGGGTATTCTTGGCGTCATCGATGGGTTTTCCTCCAAGGGCGTCGAGACCGAGGCCGACAAGAGCAAGCGGGCCGGATTGCTGCGCATGATCGGCTACAAGTTTTAGATGCCGCCGTCCAAACCCGCCGCGACGATCCTGGTGGTGGACGACGATCCCTTTGTTCGCGCCACCACCGGGACGTACCTTCGTTCCAAGGGTTTTGTCGTGCTGGAGGCGGAAAACGGCCGGCAGGCGTTGGAGATGCTCCAGACCCATGGCCCGGATCTGCTTTTGGTCGATCTGAAGATGCCGGTCATGGACGGGCTGGAACTGTTGTTCCGCATGTCCGAAAAGCTCGTGCGGACCCCGGTGCTGGTTTTTTCCGGCGAGGGCGGCCTGGACGAGGCCGTCGAAGCCCTGCGCCGGGGGGCCTGGGATTATCTGGTCAAACCCATCCCCTCCATGTCCGTCCTGGATCATGCCGTGGACAAAGCCCTGGAACGGGCGGCCCTGATCCGGGAAAACGAGAATTACCGGCTCAACTTGGAACAGTTGGTGTTGATCCGCACCGAGGAATTGCACAAGGCCAACCGCGAGCTGGAAATTCAGTTTCACAAACAGCAGAAATTGGGCGTCATTGGCACTTTGGCCGGAGGCATGGCCCATGATTTCAATAATATCCTGTCGGCCATTTCTTTTTCCAACGAGCTTATCCGCGATTCGGTCCTCTCAGGCGCCCTGCCGGACCAGGAGGATATGGACCGTATCGGCCGGGTTTGTCAGCGCGGCGCGTCCCTGATCCGCAGTATCCTGCATTTTACCGGGAAGATGCACGATGAGTTCGTTCTTTTTCCCCTGACCGCCGTTTTGCGCGAGACCCTGAACATCATCAAGGGCACCACTCCGTCCCGAATCGAAATCGTCGCCGACATCGACGACAATCTTGGCCTGCTTTTTGGCGATCCGGCCCATGTACAGCAGGTGGTCATGAATCTGGTCACCAACGCCATCCACGCCATGCGCGACAGGGTCGCGCCCCGGCTGCGGATTTGGGCCCATGTCTGCCCCGAGGATCGGCGCGGGATGATGGTGCCGCCATCGGGCATGGACCTGATCCTTTTGGCCATCGCGGACAACGGCGAGGGGGTGGAGGACGTGGAACGGCTGTGCGAGCCGTTTTTCACCACCAAACCCCCGGACGAGGGTACGGGCCTGGGTTTGTTCGTGACCAAGAAATTCGTCAAGACACTCAAGGGGCGTTTGCGCATCGAGTCCACGCCGGGTCAGGGGACCACGGTTTCCGTCTTTCTCCCCACGACTCCCGGCATGGACCTGACCTGGGATGATCCGTTGAGCTGCCCCCTGCCGCAGGGGTTGGCGGAGCGAATCCTGATCATCGAATCCCATCCCGAGGTGCGGGCCTCCATTTCTTCCCTGCTGGCCCGGCTTGGCTACCAGTCGTGCGCGGCTCCCAATCTCGCGCATGGTCTGGGCATGATCCTGGGGACCTCCCAACGGTACGACCTGGTTTTGTGCGAGGATGTCTCCCAGGCGGAACTGGAGAATTTGTGCGTGGCCATCAAGCATTCCTCGCCGGCCACCCGCGTCGCCCTGATCACCAATCAGACCAGCGACGAGATGTGCCGCCTGTTTCCCGGCGTGTGCATGACCATCCCCAAGCCCGTGGATCTGACCACCTTGGCCCGGACCCTGGAATCCTGTCTGCGGCGTCCGGTTTGTGAAATCTGAAAGGGCGCGTTGCCTTCGCCGCCCGGCGGACTTATCAACCAACCTCGGATCTTTCACCTTCAGGAGGCTGCCATGGAACATGTTGACATTCTTATTATCGGCCAAGGCCCGGCCGGACTTTCCGCCGCCATCTACACCGCCCGCGCCGGCATGGACACCCTGATTCTTGGATGCGCTCCCAAGGTCGCGGGGGATTATGACATCGACAATTATTTTGGGTTCATGGAATCCATTTCCGGCAAGGATTTGATCGAACGCGGTCGTCTGCAGGCCGCCAAATTCGGCGCGGGCATGCGGTGTGACCGGGTTTTGGGCGTGCATCAGACCGAGGATGGTGCGTTCGTTGGCAAGACCGAAACCCAGGAAATTTCGGCCCAGGCCTTGATCCTGGCCACGGGCGTGTCCCGCATCCGTCCCGGCATCGACAACCTGGGCGATTACGAGGGCAAGGGCGTGTCCTACTGTGTCAGTTGCGATGGTTTTTTCATGCGTGGCAAGCCGGTGCTGGTTGTGGGCGAGGGCAATTTCGCCGCCAATCAGGCCCTGGAACTGACCCAGTACACGCCACGGGTCACGGTCTGCGCCCAGGGCAAGGAAGTATCCATGAGCGAGGAATTCCTGTACCGACTGCGCGAGAGCGATATCCCCGTGCTCGAGGACAAGGTGACGTCCCTGGCTGGTGACGGTGGCTTGGAACGGGCCGTCCTGGACTCCGGGAAGGAGCTTGATGCCCAGGGATTGTTCGTGGCCATGGGTCAGGCCTCGTCCAGCGATTTTGCCTATACCCTGGGCTTGGCCCGCAATGGCCAGTTCATCGAAACCGACCGCGAGCAACGGACCAATGTGCCTGGGGTTTTTGCCGCCGGGGATTGTGTCGGCCGTTTTTTGCAGATCAGCGTCGCCGTGGGCGAGGGCGCTTTGGCCGGCCGCGCGGCCATCGGACATGTCAAGGAACGTCGTCGGAGCGCTTGACAAACTTTGGATGCAGGACATAACAACCGCAATCCGTCACGCACGGGCCCATAGCTCAGTTGGTAGAGCCCCCGGCTCATAACCGGATGGTCCCAGGTTCGACCCCTGGTGGGCCCACCACGAATAAATCCGGAAGCGTCCGGATGCATACAAAAGCTCTTGAGAAATCAGGGGCTTTTTTCTTTTCTGGCTCTCCATGCGTCCGGATGAATCCGGTTGTAACCGGGGTCCGATCTGGGCAACAATCCGGGTAAGGCTTCAAAAACCTCCCGCTCCAAACGAGACAGCCCCGGATATCCGGGGCTGTCTCGTTTGGGGCGGGGAATGGCCTATTGCATGATGAACCGGGCTTGGCCCACGCATTCCACGCCTTTTATTGTTTTGAATTTGACGTGGAAATGAATCTAGCGGCCGACGCAGAAGTAGGCGAAGCCCTCGACCGCCATCAGGCTTGGCGCGTAGAGGTTGCGGCCGTCGAAGAGGATGGGCGCGGTCAGGCTCTTTTTGATTTTGGCGAAGTCCGGGTTGCGGAACTGGTTCCACTCGGTGACCACGGCCAGGGCGTTGGCGCCGTCGATGGCTGTGTATTGGTCGTCGCAAATTTCAACCAAAGGGTTGTCGGCCAGAATGCGGCGAGCATTGCTTCCGGCCACCGGGTCAAAGGCCTTGATGCGCATGCCCAGGGCCGTCAGGTGTCGGATCAGCTCCAGGGACGGAGCCTCGCGCATGTCGTCGGTGTTGGCCTTGAAGGCCAGGCCCCACAGGGCCAGGGTCTTGCCGGCAACTCCGCCTTGATCCGCGAAATAGGATTCGATCTTGCGCGCGATGAGCACTTTCTGGCGGTCGTTGACCTCGTCCACGGCGGACAGAAGCTGTGGCTCGTAGCCCGCGCCCTTGGCCGTGCCGATGAGGGCCTTGACGTCCTTTGGGAAGCAGGAGCCGCCGTAGCCCACGCCGGGATAGATGAACTGGTACCCGATGCGGTGGTCCGCGCCGATGCCGTGGCGCACGTCGCGCACGTCGGCCCCGACCCGTTCGCAGATATTGGCGACTTCATTGATGAAGGAGATCTTGGTCGCCAGCATGCAGTTGGCGGCGTACTTGGTCATCTCGGCGCTGCGGATGCCCATGACGATCATCTTTTCCCGGCTGCGGGCATAGGGCGCGTACAGGGTGCGCAGCAGTTCCGCCGTGCGCACATTGTCCGTGCCGACCACGACCCGATCGGGCTTCATGAAGTCGTTGATGGCGTCGCCTTCCTTCAGGAACTCGGGGTTGGAGACCACGTCGAATTCCACGTGGAGTCCGCGTTTGTCCAACTCGTCCTGGATGATGTTTCGCACCGCGTCGGCCGTGCCCACCGGCACCGTCGATTTGTCGACGAAGATGGTGTAGCCGGTCATGGTCTGGCCCACGCTGGCGGCCACCTGCTTGACGTAGCGCAGGTCGGCCGTGCCGTCCTCGCCCTCGGGCGTGCCCACGCAGCAGAAGACGAAGAGGCTGTCCTTCATGCCCTCGGCCAGGTCCGTGGTGAAGGTCAGGCGGCCTTCCTGGGTGTTGCGGCGGACCATGACGTCCAGGCCGGGTTCGTAGATGTGGACCTCGCCTTTTTTCAGGCGGGCGACCACGTCGGGGTTGATGTCCACGCAGGCCACGGTGTTGCCCATCTCCGCGAAGCAGGCGGCGGAGACCAGGCCGACATAGCCCGTTCCGACAATGCATATATTCATGGATGTGTTCTCCTTGTAAATTTCCGGATCAGACGCCGGAAAAACGTTTGGCGAGCATGATTTTGAGGATGGTCCGGTCGGTTTCGATCATGCCTTCGGTGCTCAGGGTGCCGATGTTGCGCATGGTTTGCTCGGGCGAGGCGCCGATGATTCCGTCCGTGGCCATGACATTGATTCCCTGCAGGGAAAAAAGAGCCGCCTGCACGGACGCACCGGCCGCGGTGGCCAGTTTCAGGGCGCATCCGGCCTTGGCCCCGTCGCAGATGACTCCGGCCAGATCCTCGGTGATGTTCTTGATGGCCCCGGCGATATGCGCGGCGCCGCCGCCCAGAAGGTAGGTCACGCCGGCGCTGGCCCCGGCTCCGGCAGCCACGGAGCAGCCGCAGATGGCGGAAAGGCGTCCGGTATGGGCCTTGATGTAGGCCGTGACCAGATGGCTCAGGGCAATGGCTTCAAGCACCGTGCGATCATCGCAATCGATGAAATCCCGGATGGCCCAGATGGGCAGGATGGCGGTCAGGCCGTGGTTGCCACTGCCGGCCGAACTCATGGCCGGCAATTTGACTCCGCCCATGCGCGCGTCGGCGGCGGCCGAGGTTAGGATGCGCGCGGCCAGGATCATGTCCCGGCAAATGAGTTTTTGGCGGACCAGCCTGTCCAGGGTTTTGCCGACCCCCAGGCCCGGTCCGTGCTTGAGGCCATATTCGGCCAGACGAAGGTTGGTGCGCACACCTTCCATCAGAAATTCGCGGTCCTCGTTGTCGAGGTCGTCCAAGAGGTGGAGCAGGTCGTCCAGGGACAGGGTTTTGATCCACGCTTCCAGACGGGGCATGTCCGAGGCCGGGATGGGTCGGGCGTCGCGCGCGGCCGGCACGTCGGTGTCGTCCAGGCGCAGGCTGGTCACGTTGTCGTGCATGTCGCGGATGACGGCCTCGGCGCTGTGCGCGCCGCCGGTGACCACGGCCCGGATGAACAGGCCGCGATGATCCTCCAGCAGGTGGATTTCGACCTTGCCGTCGCGGACAAAATCACGTGCTTCGAGCACGGCCGCGTCATCCAGGGGCTCCAGGACTTCCAGGCCCAGGGCCGGATCGCCGCCAAAAGCGCCCAGGGCGGCGGCCAGGTCCAGGCCGCTTAAGCCTCCTGTGCCGGGGATGATCACGGCCAAACCGTTTTTGTAGATATTGGGATCGACCCAGATGTCGATGCGTCCGGGTCGTTCCGGTAGGGCCGCCTTCGCGGCCGCGGCGGCCAGGGCCACGGCCACGGGTTCGGTGCAGCCCAGGGCCGGCGCGACCTGCAGGCGCAGAATGTCTTTCACGGAAAAACTCATGCCATCACCGCTTTTTGGAGTGAAAAGCCGGTTTCATGGCCGAGTTCCCGCCGGGTGTCAAACCGCCTCATTTCTCCTCATGCAGGCGCGGCTCGAAGAGCTGCACCAATTGCAGGAAAAGCTCGGGGATTTTGTTCGGATCGGCCGCGGCCGATCCCGCATAGATTTTGGTGATTTCCAGGGCCGTGTCGATGCCCGTGGTCTTGCCGAAACCCACGTCAAAAAAATCGTCCAGTCGTTTTCGCAGAATGGGATCCATACGCACCTCCAGGGGATGACTCAATCTTGTTGTGAAAATAGCACGACTGGCGGAAAAGTCCATCTCCACGCCGTCATTCATGGTTCGTCCGGTTTCCGGGTCGCGCGGGTTCCAGGGCCAGGAGCACGGCCTCGGGCGTGGCCGGACAGGGCAGGTCCACGGCTCGTCCGCAGGCGGATTCCAGGGCGTCGCGGATGGCGAAATAGACCGCCTCGCCGTAGATGAGGGGTGGTTCGCCCACGGCCTTGCTGCCCTTGACGCTGGCCTTGTCGCAGGACCGTTCGACCAGTTCGATGTGCAGTGCCTCTGGTAGATCGCGAAAGCCCGGAATTTTATAGGTCGAGGGCGTCGCCGTCAGGCAGCGTCCGGCCTTGTCGCGGACCAGCTCTTCCATGGTCATCCAGCCCAGGCCCTGGAAAAACGCGCCTGCGACCTGGCCTAGGTCGATGTCCGGGTGCAGGGAGCGGCCGGTTTCGTGGACGACGTGCGTCTCGACGACGCGGGACTGGCCGGAGACCAGATCCACCTCGGCCAGGACCAGGGCGCAGCCCAGGACAAAGTACAGAAACGGATGTCCCTGGCCGGTCCTTGCGTCGTAAAAAATGCCCTCGGGCGCGGCGAAACCATGCGCGCCAAGATTGACTCTATCGGCGTGGGCGGCCGCCGCCACGTCCGCGAAGGGCACGGTCCGTTCGGGACGGCGCAGGTCGTGGGCCTGATTCTGGGCGAAGACCACATATTCCGGGGGTATGTCCGTTCCGTCTTTCGCGCGCAGAAGTTTTGCCGCCACGGGCCGCAGCCGGGCGAGAAGGGTTCTTGCGGCATCCTGGGCGGCCAGGCCGTTCAAGTCCGAGCCCGTGGACGCCGCCGTGGGCGAGGCATTGGCGATGCGACTGGTGCTGGCCGTCTCGACGCGGACGCGATCCAGGGGCAGGCCCAGCTCCTCGGCCAGGACCAGGGCGACCTTGGTGTTCACGGCCTGTCCCATTTCCACCCCGCCATGGGACAGGGCCACGGAGCCGTCGCGCAGAATCCAGATCAGGGCCGAGCCCTGGTTTAAAAACGTCGTCGTGAAGGAAATGCCGAACTTGACCGGGACCACGCCCAGACCGCGCCGCAGGGTGGACTGGGCGTCATTGAAGGCGTCCGCCTCCCGGCGCAGCCGGGGATAGTCCGCCGTGGTTTTCAGCCGGTCCAGCAGATCGGCGCCATGGGCGTCCGTCACGGGCTGCCCGTAGGGCGTGGCTTGTCCTTCGCGGTAGCAGTTGCGCCGCCGGATTTCGAAGGGGTCCAGACCAAGATGACGGGCGACGCGCTCCATGACGTGTTCCGTGACGAAAATCCCCTGGGGCGCGCCAAAGCCGCGAAAGGCGGTGTTGGGCGGGGTGTTCGTGCGGCAGACCAAGCCGGTGATGCGGGCCGCAGGCAGGAAATAGGCGTTGTCGGCGTGGAGCATGGCCCGTTCCAAAACCGGCAGGGACAGGTCCAGAAAGGCTCCGCCGTCGGAAATGAGGGTCAGTTCATAGCCTAGGATGCGGCCCGTGTCGTCAAAACCCACCCGGTAGCGGCCGGCAAAAGGGTGGCGTTTGCCGGTCCAGGCCATGTCCTCGGTCCGGCTCAGGCGTAGTTCCACGGGGCGGCCCGTTACGTGGCAGGCCAGGGCGGCCAGGCAGGCCCAGATGGTCGCGCCGCGCTCCTTGCCACCAAAGGCCCCGCCCAGTCTGGGCACGTCCACGGTGATGTCGTGGCCAGGCAGGCCCAGAATGCGGGCCGCCATTTCCTGGATTTCGGCCGTGCTTTGGGTGGCCGAAAACAGGGTCATGGTCCGACCTTCTCCCGGAACGGCCCGGCAGATCTGGGTTTCCAGATAGAAGTGCTCCTGCCCGCCGCAGCGGACTTCTCCTTCCAAAACATGCGCGCTGGCCGTCAGGGCCGCTTGGACATCGCCCCGGACGATGGTCTTGGCCGGGGCGAAAAAGTGCTGCCGGGCCACGGCCTGGGCCGCGCCAAGCACGGCGGGCAGGGGCGTGTAGTCGATTTCGATCATTTCCAGGGCCGCCCGCGCCAGTGCCTTTGTTGCGGCCGCGACCACGGCCACGGGCTGACCGACATAGGACACGATTTTGCCGGGCAAAAGAGGCTCGTCGTGGCGGATGAGCCCGATGCGGTTCAGGCCCGGAATGTCGGCCCATGTCAGCACGGCGGCCACGCCTGGCATGGCGGTGGCCGCCCCGGTCCGGATGGCGTTGATCCGGGCATGGGCATGGGGGCTGGTCAGGGGCATGACCTGGAGCATGCCTTGTGGCGCGGGCTCGTCGCCAATGAATCGGGACGCGCCGGTGACGTGCAGCAAATTGGGGTTGATGCTCATGATGCGCCTCCCATGGGCCGTGGTTGGAGCGGGATCAGTTCGCGCGGCGTCTGCCCGCCAAGCGCGGCCAGATGATGAGCGACATGGTTGCGGACCAGCAGACGGCGGTAGTCCGCGCCGCCGCGCACGTCCGAGAGGGGCGCGACTTCGCTGGCCGCCAGAAGGCTGGCCTCGCGGATCAATTCCGGCGTCAGCTCGCGGCCGTGGAGCAGGGTCATGGTTTGGCGCAGGAGAACCGGCGTGGCCGCGACTCCGGCGCAGGAGATGCGCGGGTTTTGTCCGTCCGCCCCGGCGCACAGGGCCGAACTGACGGCGGCGATGTCCACGGCGCCGCGCCGGGCGGACTTGCGCCAATCCCACGGGCCGGTCTGGGGCGGGACTTCCAGGGCGATGATGATTTCCCGTGGAGCCAGGGCCGTATGGCGATAGCCCAGGAAGAATTGCTCCAAAGGCAGACGGCGTTCGCCGTCCGGGCCACGCAGAACGAGCACGGCGTTCAGGGCCAGCAGGGCCGTGGACCCGTCGCCGATGGGCGAGGCCGTGGCCACGTTTCCGGCCAGGGTGGCCCGGTTGCGGATTTGGGCCGAGGCCATCTGGGACACGGCTCTGGCCAGCAGGGGCAGGCGGACGCGGATCAGGTCCGAGCGCGGGATGTCGCTTAGGGTGGCCATGGCTCCGATGCGGATCAGACCACTTTCGTCGCGGATGAAGCGCAATTCGCGCAGGGCTTCGAGGTCCACCAGATGCCGGGCGTGGGCGTGTTTCAGATTGGCTTCGACCTGGATGTCCGTGCCGCCGGCCAGGATGCGGACGTTTTCGTCCAGTTCGGTCAGCAGGGTGAAGAGTTGGTCCAGGCTTTGGGGGCGGTGGTAGTCCTGGCGCGGCGCGCCTGCCTCGCCCGGAGCTTCTTCCCAGGCCAGAGGCGGCAGCTCGGCCAGGCGCTGGGGCGCATCCCGGCAGCAGTCCGGCAGGATGCGGGCAGGATCAATCCCGGATTGGCGCAAGGCCCGTGCCGCGTCCCGAATGGTCGTGTAGCCCGTGCAGCGGCAGAGGTTGCCTTCCAGGGCGCTGGCGATGTCCTCGTCCGAGGGCTGGGGCGTGGCCGCGAACAGCCCGAGCAAGGACATGATCTGGCCGGGCGTGCAGAAACCGCACTGCACGGCGTGGGCGTCGAGCATGGCCTGCTGGATGGGGTGGAGATTGTCCGCGTCGCCCAGCCCTTCGACGGTCAGAACATGGCGGCCGTGCAACCGGGGCGCGGGCACGAGGCAGGCGTTGACCGCTTCGTGATGCATTTGGCCATCCCGGATTTCGCCGATGAGCACGGTGCAGGCACCGCAGTCGCCCTCGTTGCAGCCTTCCTTGACGCCCGTGCGCCCCAGGGCGCGCAGCAGGTCCAGGGCGGTCTGGCCGGGGCGGACCGTGGCGCGGATTTCCTGGCCGTTGAGCAGGAAGGCGATGCGCGGAATTTTCGTCATGGCGGCCTCGTTGGTCGGATGGTTCGACTGACGAGGTCATCATACACCAGGATGGACCCGAGGAAAGGGGGTATTTTGATGGATTTCGCGCCGGTTGCCTTGACCCGGTGTTTTTGGGCGGGTCGGGTCGAGGCGCATGGGTCGAGTTCGTGAAGACGTCCTGGGCGGTTTCGGTCGTTTTTCTTTTGTGCTAGGTTTGCGTCATTCAGACCACGGGAGGCATGATGAACACCACCGATACGTCCGCGACCGTCGATGCCCTGAAAAACGACATCCAGCGTCACGTTGCCCTGACCCTGGGCAGCGATCCCTTTCCACCGCGCCAGGAACGCTATTATCTCGGCCTGTGCTACAGCGTGCGCGACCGTCTGCTGGGAAAATGGCTGGAAACGCAGCGTTCGTACTACGATTCCATTTCCAAGCGCGTTTATTATATGTCCTTGGAATTTTTGCCTGGTCAATTTTTAATGAATTATATCCAGGCTCTGGGGATCGAGGAGGAATGCCGCGCGGCGGTCCGCGATTTTGGCATGGATCTGGACGATCTCGTCGAGGAGGAATGGAATCCAGGCCTGGGCAACGGCGGCCTGGGGCGATTGGCCTCCTGCTACATGGACTCCCTGGCGACCTGTAAGATTCCGGGCTATGGATATGGAATTCTTTATGATTACGGGATATTTTATCAGACCATCGTGGATGGCCACCAACAGGAAGGGGCCGACAACTGGTTGCGTCAGGACTCGCCCTGGGTGCTCAAGCGCGGCAATTTCATGTGCAAGATCCATTTTTACGGGCGGGTCGAGGACTATGCGGACAGCGCCGGGCATCAGCGTTTTCGCTGGGTTGACACCGAGACGGTCATGGCCATGGCCTGCGACATCCTCGTGCCCGGATTCCAAAACGGCAACGTGACCAACATGCGCCTGTGGAAAGCGATATCCAGCCGGGATTTCGAATTGGAGCATTTCAACCAGGGCGATTATATCGGCGCGGTCCAGGCCAAGGTCGAGAGCGAGAACATTTCCAAGGTGCTCTATCCCAACGACACCAGCCCGCGTGGCAAGGAGTTGCGCCTCCGGCAACAGTATTTTTTCGTGGCGGCCACCTTTCAGGACATCATGCGCCGCTTTCGCAAGAACAATTATTCCTCGTTCGATTGCTTCCCGGACCAGATCACGGTCCAGTTGAACGACACCCATCCGGCCATCGCCATCGCCGAATTGATGCGTATCCTTCTCGACGAGGAGGCCATGGGCTGGGAGCGGGCCTGGGCCATTTGCCAGAAGACCTTTGCCTACACCAACCACACGGTTTTGCCCGAAGCCCTGGAACTCTGGTCCGTGGATTTGATCGGGCGCATGCTGCCCCGACACCTGCGGATTATTTTCGAGATCAACCGGCGGTTTCTCGAGGAGGTTCAGTCCAGATATCCAGGCCGGGACAACCTGGCGCGGGACTTGTCGATCATTGCCGAGGGCGAGACCAAGCAGGTCCGCATGGCCCATCTGGCGATCATTGGCAGCCATACCGTCAATGGCGTGGCCGAACTGCATTCACAAATTTTGCGCGAGCGCCTGTTTCGGGATTTTCATGAACTCTATCCGGGGAAATTCATCAACGTCACCAACGGGATCACGCCCCGGCGGTGGCTGCTGCAAGCCAATCCGGACCTGTCCGAGCTGATCACCTCGGTCATCGGTCCGGACTGGATCACGGACTTGGACCGATTGTCCGGTCTGGCCGCTTACGCCGACGATCCGAAGTTTCAGCAGCGCTGGCAGGAGGTCAAGCGCCGCAACAAAAAGCTCTTGGCCCGCTACGTGCTGCGCAAGCTGGGCATGGGCATCAACCCGTCCACGCTGTTCGACGTGCACGTCAAGCGCATTCACGAATACAAGCGCCAGTTGCTCAATGTTCTGCACGTTATCACCCTCTATAATCGCATCCGGCGTCAGAACGGGGACATCCACAGTCCACGCACGGTTTTTTTCGCCGGCAAGGCCGCGCCGGGCTATGTCCAGGCCAAGCTGATCATTAAATTGATCAATTCCGTGGCCTGGGTCGTCAACGCCGATCCGGCCGTGAGCAATCAGCTCAAGGTGGTTTTCTTGCCCAACTATTGCGTGTCCCAGGCCGAGCGCATCATTCCGGCCACGGACTTGTCCGAGCAGATATCCACGGCGGGCATGGAAGCCTCGGGCACGGGCAACATGAAATTCGCCCTGAACGGGGCCTTGACCATTGGCACCCTGGACGGGGCCAATATCGAAATCCGGGAAGAGGTCGGGGTCGAGAATTTTTTTCTCTTTGGCTTGACCGAGAACGAGGTCCAGGCCAAGCGCGCCTCCGGGCATGATCCGCTGGCCGTGTACGAATCCTCGCGCGAGTTGAAACAGGCCCTGGACATGATTTCCTCGGGCCATTTCAGTCCGGAACAGCCCGACCTGTTCCGGCCCATTGTCGATTCCCTGCTGGTTCGGGGGGATTATTATCTGGTTCTGGCGGATTACGCGGATTATGTCGCCACCCAGACCCGGGTGGGGCAGATCTATCTGGACCAGACCGCCTGGACGCGCATGTCCATCCTGAACACCGCCAACATGGGCAAGTTTTCCAGCGACCGGGCCGTGATGGAATACGCCCGCGACATCTGGAAGATTCCGCCCCTGGACTAGGCCCGCCCCGGCAGGGGCTCGATATCCAGCACCGACGACGCCCAGGCCCCGGCCTCGCGGGCCAGGGTCAGGGTTGTTTCCGGGTCGAGGCTCAGTTCCAGGAAGGCACGGGTCATGGCCTGGGCGTCGTCGTCCTCGACCACGCGCATCAGATTGACGAGCGGGGTGTATTCGCACGGCGCGTCTCCGACGAGGGCTTTTTTCTGGGCGTCGGTCAGGGGCAGGAAGGCCAAGGCGTCGGCCATGGGCTGGCCCAGGATGACATCCAGCAGGGAGAACATGCCCAGCAGAAACATTTCATCCGGGCTGAAGTCCCAGTAGTCATAACGCAGAACCACCCGTTCCAGAAATTTGCCCCGCGTCAGGGCCAGGTGCAGGACTTCCGTCTGCTGGCCGTCCTGGGCCATGTCCGCCAGGAGCACGGCCCGCAGCCAGTTGCGCAGGTTGTTCCAGCCCAGCAGGACCATGGCTTGGCGGATGGAATCGATTTTGCGGGCAAAGCCAAAGGCCGGCGAGTTGAGATAGGTCAGCAACCGGTAGCTCAGACTGACATCGGACTGAATGGTCCGGGCCAGGTTGTCCAAATCCGGTTCGCGGTCCTCGACGAGGCCCATGATCCGCAAGCGGGAGTTGTGATGGGCCGAGAGCTTTTTGCCGGGGATGATCTCGGCGGTTTTGAAATACCGGCCCTGAAACAAATCGAAGCCAAGGGCGTGCGCGTCGTCGAGAATGCTTTGGGAGGCGACGTTGCGGACAATGCCGGTGGTGCCGCTCCGGATTATGGCCGACAGACTGTCCTGGGTGGATTGTTCCGCGTCCGCGATGCACAGGCTGGCCAGGCCCAGGAGGGGGGACGTGGGCGTGGCCGCATGGTCCCATTCCAGGGCGATGTGATGGCCCTCGGCGGCCAGCTCTTCCAGGGCGGGCAGCAGGGTGGCGTCTGTCTGGTGGGCGGCGCCGATCAGGATCACCGAGGAACGCGCCGGCAAGGCGCGGGGGAGGAAATTCAGGATTTGGTCGCGGGTGTAGGCGATGATGATTTTTTTGTTCCGGGCAAGAATGGTGTTCAGCCCGACATAATCACCGGTGATGACCGCCGCGCCGACGCTGTCCTTGTCGGCCGAGGATGGAAGGCCGGAGACGCGCTCGGCCGTGGTTTGGAGTTCATAGCCCCATACGGTCTTGGACGAGGTGAAGATCGGATTGCGCGCGAGCAGGCGTAAATTGGTGGATTCGGGCATCGGGGTGGCCATGCGGATCTCCTTGGAGTTAATG
>RZYB01000054.1 GCA_009930495.1 Deltaproteobacteria bacterium | reverse complement strand
CCGTGGCCTTGCCCGCCAATGGGGATTCAGACCCCTTGGCCGTTTCCAACTGCGCGGAAGAAAACACGGAAGAAAAACCGGATCGCGACTCATCGCTCCCGGATGGCTCGGACATCCAAACGGTCGGCCTGGATTCGGTCATGACAGCGGGAAAAAATTGCATGCGACACCTCCTCGCGCCAAGGAGCTATCAAGATACGTTCCAGCCGGATTCAGCGAGATAACAAGGACAGGTGGAGTTCACCCAGATCAAGGACTTGGCGCACACTGGCCGACGCCCCATCGTGATTGGCGAGATGAATGGCCGCATAGCCCGTCAGGGGACGCAACATCGGAGCGGAGGCGGTCCAATGACCGACGAAACGCCCAGGGTCGGACATCGAGGACGATACCTCGCGGACAAATTCAAGACCCGCGCGGGCCATCCCACGGGCCAAGCGCTCGTGATTCGACCACAATTCGCCGGCAGCGCGGCGGCATTTCTCGTCTCCGGCCAGACCAAACGCATGGGCCCAAAAGGCCCGCCAATAGGCGCTGACCGCCTGCCCGGCACAAGGACGGGACCAAAGATGCGCCAAATCATACAGGCCCAGGGCATCACGTCCCGTAGCCAGAATTTCCAAGCCGGGCGGCTTCAGACGGGCCAAGCCCTGTCCGTGCGCCATGGCTTCCAAAACCCGCACAACCCGTGTCGGCGCAAAGGATTCATGACAACGCGGCGTTTCAAAGCGACACTGCCAACAGCCGACGCAATCCCGCGCGGACCGCAGCACCACATGACCTGGCTGGTAGGGCCCGGTTTCCCAGGCATGAACCGGCCCCATGGACAGATTGAGCACCCGCAACCCCGACCAGGCCGCCAGATGCATGGGGCCGGTATCCGGCGTGATCATGGCCGCCAAGCTTTGCCCCAACACGGCAAACTGGTCCAGCCCGAGGGTTCCGCAGGCATTGGCCACGCCATGCCCTGCAGCGGAGCGTACCTCGCGGCCCAATGCCTTTTCCGCCGGGCCGCCAAGCAATATCGGCACCCATTTCCGGCGTTCCAATTCACCCACCAAGCCCGCCCAAAACGCCACGCCCGGTCGCTTGCCCGGATCGCTCGCCCCCAGAAACAAGCCGACCTTGCGCCCACTGGAGGCCATGGTCCGCGGCGCGGGCCAACGCGTGGCGGCCATGGTCGCCAAGGGAATGACATCCAGGGCATTCAAATCCGCCCAATGAAAACAGTTGTGTCGATTATTGTGGGTCAACGAAGTCCGGTATTCCTGCCAGGTTCCGGCAATACGATGGATGCCATTGCGGACATATCCGCCAATAAGGGCTTCGGTTTCCAGTTGCCCGGCCAGGGTCAGACTTTCCGGGCGATGACTCAAATTGACGACCAGGGCGAATTTTTCCCGCGTCACCAGGTCATGGCGATCAAATCCCACGTAGCGCACGTTGGGACTGATTCGGACCAGGGGCGCGGCGAAACGGGGCTCGGCCATGACCCAAATCGGATGGCCGGGAAAAGTCCGCTCCAACCACAGCATCAAGGGAAAGGACAGGATGAGGTCCCCCATGCGCTGCATCTGGATGATCAGAATGGGCTTAGCCATGAATGCGGCGCATGCTCCGGGCCAGGGCGGCCAGACGCAGATCGTACGTGTGCTCGGCCAAGATGCGCTGACGGCCGGCCGCGACGATCCGGTTCCGGGCGGTGTCGTGGGCCAGATAAAAACGCACCAAATCGGGAATCTCGGCCTTGTCCTCATAGCAAATGATTTCCCGACCCGGTTCGAGCAAGTCTTCCATTTGCCGGCGGTGATCCGTGAGCAGAAAACCACCGCATACCGGCACATCGAACACCCGTTGGTTGACCGCACCCTTCATCTGCTGGCTGGTGCAGTTGAAATTGATCCGGGTGGCCGGATAAAACGCCGGAAGTTCCGCGTAATAATTGAGTTCCGGATGATGCTGCCATCCGGACGCGGGCAGCAGCTCGAACCACCCCCGATCTCCGACCACCAAGGGCGCAAACGGCAACAGCTCGGCCACGCGCTCCAGACGATAATCCAAGGTGGCCTGCCAGGTGATCAGGGTTTCGTAGTCCAGCCGGGTTTCTATATCCGGCAGGTCACGGAACAGGGCCGCCAAGTCCGGAAACTCCTGGGACAAAAACGCGGCCACGGACAACTCGCCACTGTCCTTGAAAGCCCGGCCAAGTCGCGCCAAATCCTCGGTCAGGGCGGCGGGAAAAGCATTCTTTTCCAGTTTGGCGCGCACCTTGTACACCATGGAATTGCCGACAAAGGCCACATCACGCGCGGGGCGAACGTGGCGCGGAGTGAAACGATGCGGGTCCGTGGCCAGGGGCAGATACTCAACACGCCGGAATCCCTGGGCCTTCAAGGATTCGACGTTGTCCGCGTCCCAGGTAAACAACGTGACCCAGTCCGAGGCCAGATTCTCGTAAGCGTAAAGGATGAGGTGCGGGTTATCAACGAACCAGGAGGCCAGGGGGAGACGCATCCGGGCCAACAGGTCGGTCAGGATGCCTTCCTTGTCCACGCCAAGATGATTGATGGTCAGGACAAAATCCGGCCGAAAGGCCAAGATTTCAGAAAGCATCCGTTCGATGAACTCCTGGGAGCCGATCTCCTGGCTGGGAAGTTGCACAAAAGCCGTGGCATAACCCAGACGATCGCAGGCGGCCGAGATCTCGCCCATCAGAAAATACGTACTGGTCACGAGCAGAATGCGCGGCGTGGACTGGACAAATTTGGGATATCTCGCCGTGGCCCAAAAATCGGCCTTTTGGCTGACAGTCAGTCGGTCGGCCAAAACGCGGTAATAGTCAGGATCGAGACGGGCATGGAATGGATCGAGAATGGGAGTGAAGGGACGGCCATCGTGACGCAGCTGCCAGCGCGTCAATTGGACCAAAGCGGCTTCAGGGTCGTCCGCGTCCACCCAGAACACGCGGGCCTCCCGCCCCCAGCGCGCACGCACCCCGGTCGCGGCCAGAATGTCCGTCTCGCGGTCGACCACGGCCACCGGCCCGGACGAAGACTCCAGCACGCGGGCCAGGCCCACGCCCAGCCCGCTTCCGAGCAGCACCGGCAGGCTCCCGTCCGGGATGTCGGCCACCCGGCGCAGTTCGTTTTCCACGCCGCGCCGGCCCCCCAAATGCTGGGCCCGACCTTCGCGCCGGACCCGGACATCAATGACCCGCCCGTCCTGCGTGACCGGCTCGACAGTGTAGACCGGGCGCACGAATCAGGGCCTCGTCACGAAAAAAGAAACGTCGAAGGGAAAAAAAGGCATGGGAACTCCTGTCAAAACATGGGCATACGAAAGACGCTTTGCAACATGTCTGCCAGGAGCGATCAAAACTGATCGCTGTCCATCCAGATGGTCACCGGCCCCCAGTTGACCAGGCTCACGTCCATGTCCGCGCCGAAAACGCCTTCAGCCACGTCCGACCAGCTCCGGCGCAAATCGGCCACAAAGGCGTCGTACAGCATCCTGGCCTCATCGGGCCTGGCCGCATCGGAGAAGGATGGCCGGCGGCCCTTGCGCACATCCGCGTACAAGGTGAACTGGGACACGACCAGAATGCCGCCGCCGTGATCGGCCAAACTGGCGTTGATGGGGCCGGACGCATCAGGGAACAGGCGCAGGCCCAGAAGCTTTTGCATAAATTTTGTCCAGGCCGGGTCGCCGATCATGCCTGAAGAATCCGTGCCACCAAAACCCAGCAGCACCGCGCACCCCGGTCCAATTTCGCCCACGATCCGTCCGTTCACGGCGACAGAGGCCCGGCGTACGCGCTGCACCAGGGCGCGCATCAGTCCTGATCCTCAAAATAGTAGGCGCGGGAGCTGTCCTTTTCTGAAACCATGACCTGTGTCAGGCGCACCGGATGTCCTGTCAGAAGATCGCGCATGCGCCGGAAGACGTATTGGGCCAGCAGCTCCGAGGACGGATTCTGGTCGGCAAAAGCCGGCAGGTCGTTGAGATGCTTGTGGTCGAGCTCTTCGGTGACAATCTTGAGCAGACGCTTGAGTTCCTTGAAATCCATGAGCAGGCCCAATTTTGGATCAAGCCTGTCTCCGACCACATCGACCTCGACGCTGAAATTGTGGCCGTGCATGTTCTCGCACTTGCCCTCGTAATGCCGCAGCTGGTGCGAGGAACTGAAATCCGAACAAACCCGCAGCCGCCATTGTCCCTGTCCCACACAACCTCCTATGCCTGCTTCCAATTTTCGAAATCCCGCCAAAATTCCGGGCACGGCGCGACCATGAAATCCGGCCCGAACTGCAACCGGCAGACAAATTCGTCCCGCGCCACGTCGATCTGCACCGGAGCCTGGCCCGGATATTTCCGCAGCACCGCGTCAAGTCCGTCCCAATCAACCGGCGCGCCATTGGCGCGCACAAAAAGCACAACCGGATCGCTGCCCTGGCCGACCATGCCAGCCAGGGGCTTGAATCCCTCGGCCAGAAGCTTGGGCTTTTTCGGCCCTTCCTCGGCGGCCTCGTCGTCGCCATTCATTTCGCGCCTGGCCACGGTTCCGACCAACAGCAGCGGCTCCTCGGAAGCGAGCAACTCCTTATGCTGACTGTACGGTTCGGTAAAAACAATGGCCTCGCCCGACCCGCTCAAATCCTCGATGGCGCAAAACGCCATGCGGTCGCCCTTCTTGGTGACGATAACCTTGGTCGCCGTGATCAGCACCGGCACCTGCACGGGGGTCTTTTCCGGCAAATCCGCGCACTGGGCCAAGGATTGATACCCCAGACGGCGAATTTCCTGACGAAAGGGCTGCAAGGGATGCCCTATCAGAAAAAAACCGAACGCTTCCTTTTCCATGCGGCATTTTTCGTCGTCCCCGTACTCCTCGATATCCGCCCCCTCGTTCTCAAGGCCAAGGCCGGTCAGATTACAGGTGTTCTCCTCGACCATCCCCAAAAACGAAAGCTGCCCCGACGTTTTGCGCTTGGCCCGCTTCTGGGCCATGGCCTGAACCTTGTCGAGCCCCTCCAGCAGCGCTCGGCGCGAGCAGCCAAACGCGTCCATGGCGCCAGATTTGATCAGGCATTCCAAAACCTTCTTGTTGACCTTGCGCAAATTCACACGCTGGCAAAAATCGAGCAGGCTGGTGTATGGCCCGTCCTTTTCGCGCTCCTCGACAATGGACTCCACGGCCGCTTCGCCCACGCCCTTGATGCCGGACAAACCGTAGCGGATGGACTCGTCCTCGACGGTAAATTCGTTGAAACTTCTGTTGATGTCCGGGGGCAGCACGTCCACGCCCAAATCCCGGCAGGCGCTGACATGGGCCAGGATCTTGTCGGAATTGGACACTTCCGAGGTGATGATGGCGGCCATGAACTCGGCCGGGTAATGGGCCTTGATGTAGGCCGTCTGGTAGGAAATGACGGCGTAGGCCGCGCTGTGGGACTTGTTGAATCCGTAGCCGGCAAATTTCTCCATGAGGTCGAAAATGTATTCGGCCGCTTCCTGGGAAATGCCGTTCTCCTTGGCGCCGTCCAGGAAACGGACCCGCTGCTTGGCCATTTCGGCCGGATCCTTCTTGCCCATGGCCCGGCGCAGATTGTCGCCCTCGCCCAAGGAATACTTGGCCAGGTCCGAAGCAATCTTCATGACCTGTTCCTGATAGAGGATAACCCCGTAGGTGTCCTCCAGGATGGGATGGACCACGGGTTCCAATTCCGGATACTCGTATTCGACCTTTTTCAGGCCGTGCTTACGGCCGATGAAGTCATCGACCATGCCGGATTCAAGCGGCCCCGGGCGGTACAAGGCCAAAAGCGCGATGATGTCCTCAAAACACGAGGGCTTGAGCCCCCTGAGCACCCGGCGCATGCCGTCGGATTCCAACTGGAACACGCCGTCGGTCTCGCCCCGGCACAGCAGCTCAAATGTCTGCGGATCGTCCAGCGGCAATTTTTCCAGGATGGGCGTGGGCTTGTTGTTCTTGCGGATCAACTTCAGGGCGTCGTCGATGACGGTCAGGGTTTTGAGGCCCAAAAAGTCAAACTTGATGAGTCCCACCAGCTCGACCTTCTTCATGTCGAACTGGGTGACAACCTCCCCGTTCTTGCCCCGGTGCAAAGGGAGATATTCAACCATGGGCTTCTGGGAAATAACGATGCCCGCGGCGTGGATGGACGAATGCCGGGCCAGGCCTTCCAAGCGGCGCCCCACGTCGTAGAGCTTCTTGAAGCGTGGATCGCTGTCGATGAGCGGCTGCAGGTCCGGCTCTTCGGCCAGGGCCTTGGTCAGGGTCATCTTCAGATCATCGGGGATGAGCTTGGCGATGCGGTCCGCATCCTTGAGGCTGATATCCAGAGCCCTGGCCACGTCGCGGATGACGCCCTTGGCTTTCATGGTCCCGAAGGCCACGATCTGGGCCACATGGTCGGCCCCGTATTTTTGGGAGACGTATTTGATGACCTCGTCGCGCCGGTTGTAACAGAAGTCGACGTCGATATCGGGCATGGACGCGCGTTCCACGTTCAAAAAACGCTCGAAAAAAAGATGGTAGCGGATGGGGTCCAGGTCCGTGATCTTCAACGAATAGGCCACCAACGATCCTGCGGCCGATCCGCGCCCCGGCCCCACGGGAATACCGTTGGACTTGGCCCAGTTGATAAAGTCCTGGACAATAAGAAAATACGCCGGAAAGCCCTTCTCGATGATAACCTTGAGTTCGATCTCAAGCCGGTCGCGGTAGGCCTGCTCGTCCACGTCGTACGGCAGGGCCTTGATGCGCTCGACCAGCCCCTGCTCGGCCAGACGACGGAACTCCTCGTCCAGGCTGGAACCTTCGGGCACGTCATAGACCGGAAAAAAATGTTGCTTGAGCTTGAACTCCACCTCGCACAAATCCGCGATGCGTCCGGCGTTCTCGATGGCCTCGGGGCAATGGCTGAAGGCTGCTTCCATTTCCTCCGGAGCTTTGTAGTAAAACTCGTTGGTTTCAAATTTGAGACGCTGCTTTTCCGTGGCGATCTTGCCTGTGCCCACGCACAGCAAAATATCGTGTGCCTCGTAGTCATCCTTGCCCAAATAGTGACAATCATTGGTGGCCACCAGGGGCAGGCCGGTTTCCTTGGCCAACTCCATCAAACGGTCGTTGACGACTTCCTGCTCCTTGAGGCCGTTGGATTGGACTTCCAGATAAAAACGATCCGGGAATATCTCCATATATTCCCGCGCCTTGACCAAAGCCTTGTCCATGCTCTCATGACGCAGGCTCCATGGCACCTCGCCCTGCAGGCAGGCCGAAAGACAGATCAGGCCCTCGCTGTGGCGGCGCAAAAAGTCCTTGTCCACGCGCGGCTTGTAATAAAACCCGCTCAGAAATCCGGCGGATACGATCTTGACCAAGTTGTGGTAGCCAGCCAGGGTCTGGGCCAGAAGCACCAGATGAAAGCGTTGCTTGTTCTCCCGGTTGAGCATGTCCTGGGCAATGTAGACCTCACTGCCGAGGATGGGTTTGATGCCGTGTTTCTTGGCCTCCAGATAAAACGGCAGGGACCCGAACAAATTGCCGTGATCGGTGATGGCCGCGGACGAGAAACCAAAATCCACGGCCCGGGCGCACAAATCCTTCAAGCGGATGGCGCCGTCCAGCAGGCTATATTCGGAATGACAGTGCAGGTGGGTAAAACCGGTCATGGTGCTCTCGGAAAAAGATGTGCGGGTGAAGAAGCCCTAGAAAAGGCGAAGGTGAATTGCAAGCCGCGTTCAAAATGGCGCGTGACGACAGATTGGCGCGGCAAAAGGGCTTTGCGTCAATGCCCAGAGCCAGTTATCATGCATAAAATGAAGAGGTGCCTACTCCAGGCATCGAAAGCAAGGGAGACATCACGCCGCATCTCCCGAAACTTTGGACGCCCCGCCTTCCAACCATTCCCAGGACCGCCATGCGCCCCACAATCAAAACCGGCTACCCCGTGGTCATCCAGGACACGGCAGGCCCCAAGACCGGCATTGCTTGCGACACCACGGACTACGAACGCACGGGCCGGCTTGAGCTCGTCTATGTCGATCATGCCTTCACCGTCAGAAAGACCACCGTGGTCTGGCGCGGGGCTGATTTCGGCTGGCTCGATCCCGACTCCAGGGGCGTTGTCGTCGAAAACGATCCCGCCTTGGAACCCTTTGTGACCACGGTCAAAAACGGTCGCTACTGACATCCGCGAACATCCGGGCAGAGTCTGGACAATCTTCCCACAAGCCATACAATCCGAAAATATGGGACATTTTACCTCTTGGAGCTTTCCATGTCAGACAAACGCAAATGGCCCCGCAAGGCGAGCCTTGCCCGGTGTGATATAGAACTTTTTACAGCCCAGGAAAATCCGCACCCATCTCGGGTCATCAACTACAGCATCGGCGGTCTGATGTTGGAACTGGACCAGCCCTTGCCCAAGGGGCAACCGCTTAAAATCTGGTTTCACCCGAATGCGACGAGCCCTGGCAGTGGAGGCAACTTTTGCCTGGGCGTGGTTCGTTGGTGCACCCGGCAACAGGGAGATTATGCGGGAATGTATGGAGTTGGCGTGGAGATGACACCCGGGACCGCCCGGCGTGGCGTGACCGCGGCGGCATGATTCTCCACGCGCGGCGCTGTTGGACCGTGTTTCGTCATGCGGGCACGCACCAACGAACATGCTGGTGCGCTTTGTATGTGCAGACCATCATCTTTTCGGCCCACCCGCGCGGGCCGGAAATCCGATTGAACACGTCCTATTCTTCTAATTCGGGCACCAGCAAAACACGTTGGACGCGTTTGAGGCGTGGCAACCAATAATTGTCTAATTCCGAAAGCGTCACGCCCGCCGATGATGATGCATGCAGGAACATCCCGTCTTCCGCGATAATTCCGATATGATCACCGGCCCTGTCCGAAAAAAAGACCAAATCCCCGGGCCGACTCTCATGGAGCGATATCGCTTGGCCAACTCGACTCTGCTCGGCCGAAGTCCGTGGCAACTCCGTGCCAAAGGACTCCCGAAACACGGCCTGCACCAAACCGGAGCAGTCCACCCCCCGTTTGTCCGTGCCGCCGATACGGTGTGGCACGCCCCGCCATTCCTCGTACTGCCCCAGCAAGACATCCTCGACGGATATCTCCGGAAGACTAGGCTCGAGCTCCGTCTCCAAGGGAGTGGAAGGAGGTGGCGAAACCACCTTGACGCATCCACTCAAACTCACGACGGCAAGGACAACAAAAAAAACGAACAGCTGAAAAACGCGCCACGGAGATGTCGTTCGAGAAGAAAAAACTCGTACCATGCATTGTTCTCCAGTCAGAATATAAAACAATGCGGTTTGTCTGACAGATTTTTTCTCAAAAATCCAGCCCAGGATTGACGAACAATGCTCTCCTCGGCATCCTTGTAAAGATTAAGAAAATACAAGGACCGCCATGCACCCCAAAACCACGATCATCCATCCCAAACGTCTGGAGCTACTCCAAACACGGACCGTCAATCCAGAGCAATATCGGGGCTCCACCGTACTCTTCGACACCCTCGCCGACGCGTTTCAAGCAGACCGGGGCGAATATTCAGGAGTAACCTACGGCACGGACCGCCTTCCCCAACAACGCCAGTTGGAAGAAATCCTTCGCGAGCTGGAAGGCGCGGCCTGGACCCGAGTTTTTCCATCCGGCATCAGCGCCATCAGCGAAACACTCATGGCCCTTGTCAGGGCCGGGGACCACATCCTGGTCTGTGACAATGTCTACGGCCCAACCGCCCGCTTCTGCACGCGGGTCCTGTCCAAATTCGGAGTCACGACAAGTTTTTTGCCCCCGGACGTGGGCGCGGATATCATTGATGCCCTGCGGCCTGAAACCCGTCTTGTATTCCTCGAATCGCCAGGCTCCAACACTTTTGAAATACAGGACATCCCAGCCATCACCGCCGTGACCAAATCACGCGGCATCGCCACCATCCTGGATAACACATGGGCCACGCCTCTGTTCCTCGACCCCTTTTCCCTGGGCGTGGATGTCTCCATCCATTCGGCAACCAAATATCTGTCCGGCCATTCCGATGTGCTCATGGGCGCGGTTTCGACCACCGCCGAATACGCCCCTATCCTGGACTCGTTTTACGCCTGTCGTGAAATATACGCCGCGCCCGAAGATTGCCAGCTGACCCTGCGCGGACTCAAGACGCTGCACCTGCGCATGCATGCCCATCACGCGTCGGCCCTGCTCGTCGCAGAATGGCTGCGTCAACACCCTTTGGTGGGCAGCGTCCTCCACCCCGCATTGCCCGAGCACCCCCAGCACCATCTCTGGAAACGCGATTTCCACGGGGCCTCGGGCCTATTCTCCCTGACCCTCGACCACGAATATCCCCCAGAAATTCTGGCCCGCTTCATCGACGGACTGCGCCTGTTCGGCATCGGCTACAGTTGGGGAGGATATGTCAGTCTGATCACGGCGGGACAGCCTCGACGGCGCTTTCCAAGCCCCCTCGACGGCAAGACCATCATCCGTCTGCACATCGGCCTGGAAGATCCAAACGATCTGATCGCGGATCTGGATCAGGGCTTGCGACGTCTGTCCGCCTGAAAACCGTGCCACCAAAGACGAGAGGGCCAGGGCAAGCACGTCCTCGACGCCCCCCCAAAACGCGCCACGGGCATGCCCCAAAAGGGAGATGCCCGTGGCGAGTCATTCAGCCAAGGGGCGGGGTTTAGCCAACGCGGCCATACACACGGGGGTTCTGACCAAGCAGGCACAGCACCTCATAGGTGATGGTCCGCCACCATTCGGCCAGATCCTCGGCCGTGATTCGTGCCGGACCATCGCCCCCCAAAACAAAGACCACGTCGCCGACCTCGGCCTCGGGCACGGCCGTCAAATCCACGGCAGTCAATTGCATGCAGACCCGACCCAGGATCGGCGCGCGTCGACCATGCACCATCAGATACCCCGTATTGCTCGAAACGCGTGCATAATTGTCCGCATAGCCCAAGGCGACAATGCCAACCCGCATGTCCCGATCAGCCGTGAATGTTCGCCCATAGCTGACGCTCCGGCCCGCCTGAATGGTCCGCACCTGCAGCAGTCTGGTGGTCACCTCCATGCATGGTTCCAACGCCGGGCACTTATCGGCCCAGGCCATGCCGTGAAAAGGGTTGCACCCGTATAGGGCTATACCGGGCCGCTGCACGTCGTGATGCAGGCTGGGATGTCCCAAAATGGCGCCGGAATTGGCCAGGCTGGCCCGCACATCCAATCCCAGACCGTGCAAGGCACGAACGACGCGCGCGAAGCGTTCCCCCTGTTCCCGGGTAAAATCGGTCTGATCGGGATCATCGGCGGTGGCCAAATGCGAACAAACAAGGGAGGCGCGGACATGCTCCAGCCCCCCCAGGGTGCTGGCCACTCCGGCGGCCTCGTCCACGGAAAATCCCAAGCGGGACATGCCCGTGTCGAATTTGAGAGCCACTCGCACCGGCGCGCCACTGGCGCGACCAACCTCCTCCAAACGCTGGAGTTGTTCTTCGGAGCCCACGAAAGGAATGATGTCCCGCTCGGCCACGGCTTGATACTCGGCGTTGTCCAGGGGGCCCAGCAACGAAATCACCTCGGCTGCGGGCACGCACTCCTTGAGCACCACGGCCTCGCCCACGGTCCCGGCGGCCAGGGTTCGGGCTCCGGCCGCGAACAAGGCCATGCCCGCCTCCCGAATGCCATGCCCGTAAGCGTCGGACTTGATGACCGGAGCCGGATTGGAAGCAATGTCTCGGATACGGCGGTAATTGGCCACCAGCGCGTCCAGATCGATCCGCACGCGAACATGATTATACCAAATGCTCATGAATACTCTCCACGTATTTTTTCCCGCACGGGTTAGCCCACCCGCAAACGCACATAATATCCGCGCCCGCCCCGGTCCACCAGGAGCAGCACGGTATTGGCCATGCGGTAGTGTTTAAAAGCCTGGGCAAAATCATCCACGGACCGCATGGGGTTTCCCGCGACCTTCAACAAAATGTCACCTTGCGCCAGCCCCAACTCCCGCGCCGGGCTTCCTGGCCGGACCTGGGCCACGACCAGCCCTTGGCCATGCCGCACGGGCTCCACGGTCATTCCCCACCGTTGCGCCGCCAAACGCAGCGCGGTGCCGTCCGCGAAGGAAGCCACCTTGACCTGGATCGTCCTCCGTCCACCCGCGCCCGTCAATTCGAGACGCACGGCCTGCCCCGTGGTGAAATTGCGCAAGATGCGCAGATAGTGGTCACGGTCCTCCACCTGGACGCCGTTCATGGCCAACACCACATCGCCGACCAAAACTCCGGTCTTGCCTGTTTCGTGTTCATGGATTTGCGTCACCAGCATGCCCTTGGCCTCGTCCAGACCAAGATAACTCGCCACGCGCTGGTCCACGTCCTGACCTTCCAATCCAAGCCAGACACTCTGAACCCGACCGTGACTGACCAACTCGTCCACGACGCGGGTGGCCTTGTTGATGGGAATGGCAAACCCAATTCCCTCGGCCTCGGCGTAAATGGCCGTGTTGATTCCAACCAATTCGCCGGCCAGATTCATGAGCGGCCCGCCGCTATTTCCCGGGTTGATGGCGGCGTCGGTCTGAATAAAATCCGTGAACGTTCCCTGTTTGGTTTCGATGCTCCGTTCCAGGGCCGAAACAACGCCCGTGGTCACCGTGTTTCCAAAGCCGTAGGGGTTGCCAATGGCGATGACCGTTTCCCCGATCATGATGTCCGAGGAATCCCCCAATATGGCCTGAGGCAAATCCATGGCGTCCTTGAGATGCAGGATGGCCACGTCGAAATCAGGGTCGGAACCAACCAATTCCCCGTCAAATTGCCGCCCATCCATGAGTCGAACCCGGATACTCGACGCCCCCTCGATGACATGGGCATTTGTCAGAACCAAACCCTTGCCGCCGTCGATGATCACGCCAGAGCCCAGGCTTCTCTGCTCATAACGTCGCGTGAACTCGCGAGAGCCAAAAAAATGGCGAAACAACTCGTCCTGGCCCAAAAGGTTCCCGAACGGATTCACATCCTGTTCGACAATCCGGGCCGTATGGATGTTCACAACCGCCGGAGCCACGGCCTGGACAGTGCGCACCACGGGTGTAATCCGCTCCGCGCGACTCCCGGCCCAAGAAAAATGGGCGCCGGTGAGCGCCCATGCCAGTGTGATCAGCAGTATAAAATTTCGCATGCACCTTCCGTTGAAAGAAAAAATCCCAGCGATACGTATTCTATTCATTCACCCGGATCGAGATATGCCGCTTGGCCGAATCCGGCCGCGCCTTGGACACGACCACCACAAGAAGCCCGGCCTTCATGCTGGCCCGGATCTCCTTGCCCTCCACATCCATGGAAAACGTGAAACGTCGCGCGAAGCAACCGTAGGAGCGTTCCATGACCTGAAACGTGGCGCCCGAGGTATCCCGTTCCAATCGTCGTTCGCCAAAGACAACCAACTCCTGGCCTCTCGCCTCCACCGAAACGTCCTGGCGTTCCAAGCCCGGCAACTCGACCAATATCTGATATTCATGCTCGGACTCGATCACGTCGGCCACTGGTCTAAACTGCGCAACCCGCTTCGAAGCCGAAACAAACGGCGAAGGACAGCTGAAGTCTTCCACCAAACGCTTCATGTCTTCCTTCATGCATTCCAGCTCCATCCACGGATCCCAGGGAAAAAGTTTTGCCATATCTCACCCGCCATGCGTCATGATACATCAAAATGCTCTTGAAACCGAAAAAACGCGATCGGCTTCAACACCCCCCGCGCGAACCAGGCATGCAGACAAATCCAAGGTCTTGCAGTACGCAAGGACTTCGCCACCCGATTCGACCGGCTCGCCCCTAATAAAAAATGAATCCAAGCAGGGCAAGAATCCCGACCCCGAGCGCCACGCAAAGCCAGGATGGATATCGTCGGCGTCCAACATACATGACCCCGCCTGTCTGCCCGGCCCTGATCTCCGGACCGCGATCCGCATCGACCCGCCGCTGGTGGACCTCGGCCTCGTCCTGGAGTTGCTGCCCCTTGTTTCTACGGCGGACCTCCTCCATGGCCAGGGCATACACCACGCCGCACCGTGGACATTCGTAGGGCGAAGCATAGCCGCCATCCTTGTCTCCGCGCTCGTAGCCGCATTTTGGGCATTTTTCCAGGCGCAGTTTCAAGGCGACCGGCACTTCGGTCGATCCAGGCAAATGGTTCAGACCAGATTTTTTGCTCTCGACCATGATGTCGCGACGCGTCGCTAGTCGGCGTTTGTTGTCTTCTGGAGTTGAAAAATATCGATGTCGCCCTTGAATATCTTGTAAATCCCATCCTGGTGCAGCGTTCGCATGCCCTGCTCGGCCGCCAATCGTCCGATTTCCTCGGCAGGTTGGCGCCGAACAATGGCCCGCCGCACCTCCGGCGTGGCGACCAGCAATTCATGAATACCAGTGCGCCCCTTGTACCCGCTCTGCCCGCAACGGGCGCATCCGGCGGCCTTGTACAGGCGGGCCGAATCCCGGCTAATGCCCAACTCGGGGAAAAGCTCCGGATCATAATGATTGACGAGATAATCCCATTCCTCGTCACTCGGAGCATAACTTTCCTTGCAGTGCGGACACAGGGTCTTGACCAAGCGCTGCGCCAGAATGCCCTGAAGGGCCTCGGAAAAATTGATCGCCTCCACGCCCATGTCGAGGAGGCGGGTCACGGTTTCCGGGGCGGAGTTGGTATGCAGGGTCGAAAAAACCATGTGTCCGGTCAGCGACGCCTCGACACCTATCTGCGCGGTCTGTATGTCACGCATCTCGCCAACCAGAATCACATCGGGATCCGCCCGCAGGAAAGCGCGCATGATCCGCGTGAAGTCAAGCCCGATGGAGGCTTCGACCTGAACCTGCTGCAGACCCGGCTGCGTGATTTCCACGGGATCTTCGACTGTC
>RZYB01000053.1 GCA_009930495.1 Deltaproteobacteria bacterium | reverse complement strand
CCCGCTACGCCCTGAACGCGGCCAATGCCCGCTGGGGCAGCCTCTACGACGCCCTGTACGGGTCCGACGTCCTGCCCGAGGACAACGGCGCCACCCGCGCGGGCGGCTACAACCCGGCGCGCGGAGCAAGGGTCATGGAATACGCGGCCGCGTTCCTGGACCGCGTCCTGCCCCTGGCCCAAGGCAGCCACGCCGCCGTGACCGAATACCGGGTGCTCCGACACCACGCGGGCTGGCGTCTGGAAATCGTCACGCCAGCGGGTTCGACCACGCTCCGGAACCAGGCCGCCTTTGCCGGCTTCGCGCCAGGAACGGTCCTTTTCGTCAACAATGGCCTGCATGTCGAACTGCGCATCGACCGCGACCACCCCATCGGCGCGGCGCATCCGGCCGGCATCAAGGACGTGGTTCTGGAAGCGGCCATCACGACCATCGTGGATTTCGAGGATTCCATCGCGGCCGTGGACGGCGAGGACAAAACCCTGGCCTACGCCAACTGGCTCGGCCTGATGCGCGGCGACCTGCAAACCTCCTTTGTCAAGAACGGAACCACGGTCCAGCGCGGCCTCGCTCCGGATCGGACCTACACCGCGCCCAACGGCGGTTCCCTGACCCTGTCGGGACGCAGCCTGCTGCTGGCGCGCAATGTCGGACATCTCATGACCACGGACGCGGTGCTGCTGGACGGCGGAGAAATTCCCGAGGGCATCCTCGACGCCATGGTCACCGGACTGATTGCCCATCACGACATCAAGGGCCTGGGCCAATTCCGCAACAGCCAGACCGGTGGCGTGTACATCGTCAAGCCCAAGATGCACGGCCCGGAAGAAGTCGCCTTCGCCAGGGATTTGTTCGCGGCGGTCGAGACCGCCCTGGGTCTGCCGCCGCGCACCCTCAAAATCGGCATCATGGACGAGGAACGGCGGACCACGGTCAATCTGTCCGAATGCATCCGCCAGGCGAGGGACCGGGTCATCTTCATCAATACCGGCTTTCTGGACCGCACGGGCGACGAAATCCACACCAGCATGGAAGCCGGACCCATGGTGCCCAAGGCGGACATGAAAAACGCCCGCTGGATCGGTGCCTACGAAGACTGGAACGTGGACACGGGTCTGGCCCACGGCTTTTCGGGCCGGGCCCAAATCGGCAAGGGCATGTGGGCCATGCCCGACCGCATGCGGCAAATGGTCGAAACCAAGGGCGCCCACCCCAAGGCCGGAGCCAACTGCGCCTGGGTGCCCTCGCCCACGGCCGCGACCCTGCACGCCATGCACTACCACGAGGTGGACGTCTTCGCCCGTCAGGCCGAACTGACCGGACAGCGCCGCGCCAACCTGAACGCCCTGCTGACCATTCCGCTTCTGGAACGCAAGCTCCCGGCCGAGGACATCCAGCGTGAACTGGACAACAACTGCCAGGGCATCCTCGGCTATGTCGTGCGCTGGGTGGACCAGGGCATCGGCTGCTCCAAGGTGCCGGACATCCACGACATCGGCCTCATGGAAGACCGGGCCACCCTGCGCATTTCCAGTCAGTACATCGCCAACTGGCTGCACCACGGCCTGTGCTCCCGGGAACAGGTTCAGGCCACATTGGAGCGGATGGCGGCCGTGGTCGATCGCCAGAACCAGAACGATCCCCTCTACCGCCCCATGGCCCCGGATTTTGACCGAAGCATCGCCTTCCAGGCGGCCCGCGATCTGATCTTCAAGGGCCGCGACCAACAAAACGGCTACACCGAACCCATTCTCCACGCCCGTCGACGGGAACGCAAAGCCACGGCATGAACGCGCGAAGGGCGGGCCCGGATGGACCCGCCCTTCGCGCGATGTGCCGTGAATCCGGATAACGGATCAACCGCCGAGATAGGCCTCGATGACCCGCTTGTCATTCAAGAGCTCCTCGCCCGTGCCCTGAAGGACAATGGACCCGGTTTCCAGAACATAGGCGTAATGCGCGACCTTGAGGGCGGCGAAAGCGTTCTGCTCCACGAGCAGGACCGTCTTGCCCTGTTCCTCGTTGATGAGCTTGATGATCTTGAAGACATCGTTGACCAGAAGCGGCGCCAATCCCAGGGACGGCTCGTCGAGCATGACCACGTCGGGCGAACTCATGAGCGCCCTGGCCACGGCCAGCATCTGCTGCTCGCCACCGGACAGGGTGCCGCCCTTTTGATTCTGGCGCTCGCGCAAACGCGGAAAAAGATCGAAAGCCCACTCCTTGTCCCGCTCGATCCCGTCCTTGTCCGAACGGCTGTAGGCGCCCAAATATAAATTTTCCGTCACGGAAAGATGCGGAAAAATACGCCGTCCCTCGGGCGACATGACGATACCGGCCTTGACGATTTCCACCGGATCGAGCGTGGTGATGTCCCGATCCTTGTAGGTGATGGTCCCCTTCTTGTTCTTGATCAGGCCGGAAATGGCCCGCAGCGTGCTGCTCTTGCCGGCGCCATTGGCGCCGATCAGGGTCACCACCCGGCCCCTGGGCGCTTCCAGGGAAATGCCCTTCAAGGCGTGGATGCCACCGTAATAGACGTGCAGATCTTGGATTTTAAGCATGTTGGACGTACTCCTCACCCAGGTAGGCCTCGATGACCTTGGGGTTGGACTGAATGGATTGCGGGCCGCCCTCGGCGATGGTCACGCCATAGTCGAGAACCCACATGTGTTCGCACACGCCCATGACCACCTTCATGTCGTGTTCGATGAGCAGGATGGTCAGATCGAAACGGGAGCGGATGGTGCGGATGAACGCCATCAGTTCCAGGGATTCCTGTGGATTCATGCCGGCGGCCGGCTCGTCCAGCAACAAAAAACGGGGCCGGGTGGCCAGGGCCCGGGCGATTTCCAGGCGACGCTGGGCCCCGTAGGGCAGGCTGGCGGCCTTTTCCTGGGCGATGCCGGCCAGACCGACCACATCCAAAAGTTCCAGGGAGCGTTCGCGGATCTTGCGTTCCTCGCGCATGGACATGGGCGTCATGAGCACCGACTGAATCCAGCCCGTCTTCTGGCGCACGAAAGCGCCGATCATGACATTTTCCAAAGCCGTTTCGTTGCCGAACAGGCGGATGTTCTGGAAGGTGCGGGCGATACCGGCCCGGCAGACCTGATGCGGCGATTTGCCGGTCAGCTCCTGGCCTTCAAAAAAAACCCGGCCCTCGGTGGGGCGGTAAAAGCCGGTGATCATGTTGAAACAGGTCGTCTTGCCCGCGCCGTTGGGGCCGATGAGCCCGGTGATGCTGCCCTGGGGAATGTTCGCGCAAAATTCCGATACCGCGGTCAGGCCGCCAAAGCGCATGGTCAGGCCCTTGGTTTCCAATATCATGCTCATGCCCTCCCCCGCTTCACGAATCTGGCCAGACCGTCCCAGGTGATCTCGCGCATGCCCATGATGCCCTCGCGCCGAAACAGGATGACCAGGATCAACACCAGGGAAAAAACCACCATGCGCATGCCCGGAATGCCATCCAGGGTCCAGTCGCCGATGGTGATGGGGTTTTCCACGAAACGCAGCCACTCCAACAGCACGGTGATCCCCGCTCCGGCCAGGATGGAGCCGGTGATGGAGCCCAGCCCGCCGGTGACCACGATCATGAGCACGTTGAAGGTCAGGGTGAACAGGAACATCTTGGGATCGATGGTCGTCAGCAGGCTGGCCAAGAGCGCCCCACCCACTCCGGCGAAAAAGGCGCCGATGGAAAAAGACAGCAGCTTGATCCGGAAAACATCGATGCCCATGGCCTTGGCCGCGGTCTCGTCATCACGAATGGCCTTGAAAACATTACCGGTGTTGCTGCCCAGGATACGGATGACGAAATACAGGGTGAGCAGACACCAGCCAAAATTCCACCACAGGTTGGCATGGTCCGGGATGCCCTTGAAACCAAGGGCCCCGTTGGTGACGCGGGGAATGTTGTTGGCGATGACCCGGACGATCTCGGCGAAACCCATGGTGGCAATGCCCAGATAATCATCCCCAAGACGCAGCAGCGGCGCGCCGATGACCAGACCGAACAGGGCCGCCACCAAACCGCCAGCGACGACCGCCACCAAAAAGGGGGCGTGGGAATTCTGAACCCAGGGATAGGCCTCCTCCAGGATGAACAGCATGGACTTCTGGTCCGGGGTCATGATCAGGATGGAGCAGACATAGGCGCCGATGGCCATGAATCCGGCGTGCCCCAGGCTGAACATACCGGTGAACCCGTAAATGAGGTTCAAGGACAAGGCCAGGATGATGTTCACGGCGATGAGATTCAGAATCTGGATCTTGTATCCATCCAGTGATCCCTCGGCCCACCACAGGAACACCCCCAAACAGGCCACGAGGGCAACGTTCAAAAAAATGGAGCCTTTCATTAAACCTTATCCTCCGTCTTGACACCCAGCAGCCCGGTCGGCTTGACCAGCAAAATGGCGATGAGCAGGATGAACGCGAACGCGTCGCGGTATCCCGCCAGATCCGGAAAAAATGCCACGGTCATGATTTCGATGAAGCCCAGGGCCAGACCGCCGATAACCGCGCCCTGGATGGAGCCGATGCCGCCGAACACGGCCGCGATGAACGCCTTGAAGCCCGGAATGGCCCCCATGATGGGCTGCAGCTGCGGATACCGAAGGGCCCACATGATGCCGCTGGCCGCGGCCAGGGCCGAACCAATGCCAAAGGTCAGGGCAATGACCTTGTTCACGGACACGCCCATGAGGTAGCTGGTTTCGATGTCCTTGCTGATGGCCCGCATGCCCAGCCCCGCCTTGGTGTGGTACACGATGTAGACCAGACCCAGCATCAGAAAAAGGGACAGCACCGGCACGAACAGGGTCAGGGGCAGGACGCGCACGTCACCCCAGAGCATGGGATTCTCCAGCCATTCGGGCCGGTAGACCTCCCGGGGGATGGCCTGGAAAAACACGATGGCCACGTTCTGCAGAAAAAAGGACACGCCGATGGCGCTGATCAGGGCCGAAATACGGGGCGCGTCGCGCAGGGGGCGGTAGGCGATCCGGTCCACCAGCACGCCGATGCCGGCCACCACGACGATGGACGCGATCATGGCCACGCCCCAGGGCAGATGAAAAAGGGTAATGCCCCAGAAGACAAAATAGGCTCCGAGCATGAAAATCTCGCTGTGCGCGAAATTGATCAGGCGCAGAATGCCGTAGACCATGGTATAGCCAATGGCGATGAGCGCGTAGAGGCTGCCCAGGGTCAGACTATTCAGAAAATGCTGGATGAAAGTCGCCAGGTTCATGAGAAATCCTTGTCCGAAGCGGGCGGCGGGATGGCCCGCCGCCCTCGCGTTGATGGACGTGATACGGAATTAGAGTTCGGGCGTGATGCTGCCGACGTAGGTCTTCTTGCCGTCCTTGATCATGACCAAGCCAACGGGCTTTTCCGCGTCATGAGTGTCGTTGATGGTCGTGGTTCCGGTCACGCCAACGAAACCCTTGGTGGCGGCCAGGGCGTCGGCGATGGACTGGGCGTCGGCCTTGCCGGCGCGCGTGATGGCGTCCATGATGATCATGTACGCGTCATAGCCCAGGGCGGCGTTGACGTTGGGGTCCTTGTCCGGGTTGGTCTTTCCCCATTCGGCGGTGAACTTGGCGGCCACGGGGTTCATGTCGGGCATGGACGGATCATAGGGGAAGGTGGTGTGCATGAAGCCTTCCACGGCGTTGCCGCCGATGGCGGTGATTTCCGGGTTGTCCATGGCATCGCCGCCCATGATCTTGAAGGTCGCGCCCAATTCCTTGGCCTGCTTCATGATGATGGCGCCTTCGGCGAAGTAGGAGGGAATGAACATGACGTCGGGCTTCTTGCTGATGATTTCCTGCAGCTGGGCCGTGAAATCCTGGTCGCCGGACTGATAATTCAGGGTGGCCACCACTTCGCCGCCCATCTTGGCGAAGGATCTCTTGAAGAAGCTGGCCAGGCCAACGGAATAGTCATTGGCGACGTCGATCAACAAGGCGGCCTTTTTCAGACCCAGATCCCGGAAGGCATAGGTGGCCGCGCCAGCGCCCTGGAAGGGATCGATGAAGCACACGCGGAAGATGTACTTCTTGCCCTGGGTGACCAGGGGGTTGGTGCAGCTGGTGCCAACCTGGGGCACGCCGGCCTTTTCAGCCACCTCGCCGCCGGCCATGGCCAGGGAGGAGCCGTAGGTGCCGATGATGGCCTGGACTTTTTCCTTTTCGATCAGGCGCTTGACCGCGTTGGCCGCCTCGACCTTGTCGGACTTGTTGTCCACCACGAACAACTCGACCTTCTTGCCCAGGATCTCGCCCATTTCCTTGTGGGCCATCTGCACGCCTTCCAATTCCAGCTGGCCACCAAAGGCGTTCTGACCGGTCAAGGGCAGGAACACGCCGATGCGGACGGTGTCGTCGGCCGCCAGGGACATGCCGGCAAACCCGCAAACCATGGCCAGAACCATGCACAGGACTACACATCGTTTCATCAAAAACTCCTCCTCGATGAACATTGATCCGGTGATGACGCCAAGGCGCATCCCCGGCTGCCGTGTCGGCCGCGGGCCCATCCCGAAGCCTTGTATGAAAAGCCGGCACAGCCGGCTTTTTCCCGATCCAAAACCGCGTTCGGTCGCGCGGTGCCTTTCCCCGGCATTACCAGGAAACCACCGCTGAAATTTTCTTGGCCAATTCCACCAGGGAGCCGGCGAAAAGTGCCTCGAATTCCTCCATGGAATGGCGATCCGTGGACGAATCAAAGCTGACTCCACCCACCACCTTGCCCGTGCGCAGACTGAACAGCGGAGCGCCAATGGCGATCAGGCCAGGCACGAACTCCTCGCGATTCCGGGCATATCCCCGATCGGCGGCTTCACGCAAATCATCCAACAGCGCTTGCCGGGAAACAATGGTCCGCTCCGTCTTGGGGGTCAGGTCCAGGCGCCCGACCAGGGCCTCCAGTTCCGCGTGGTCCATGAAGGCCAGGGCGGCCTTGCCCGCGGCTAGGTAATAAGGGTCGGACCCGTAGCTGAACGATCGGAAGGCCTTGGTGTCCTGGGATTCACGGCGATAGATGAGGTACAGGGAATCGCCGGACAGCAGGCCGACATCGACATGCACGCCGTGGCGCTCGTGGGCGGTGTCGACCTGAATTTTGACGGCCCGCTCCAGCTCGCTCTTTTCGAGCATGGCATGGGCCAAGGCCAGCATGCGCACCCCCAGGCGATACAGCCCGGTACGGTCGTCGCGCTTCAAAAAGCCCAGGTCGCAAAAGGTATTGACGTAGCGATAAACGGAGGTTTTGTTGATGCTGGTCCGGCGGGAAATTTGGGACAAGGTGAAGCCGACGTCGTCATCGCCGAAAATATCGAGGATCCACAGGCCCTTGGCCAATGTTTCAGAAGTATTGTCCTTTCCTGCCATGCCGTGCCCGCGTGAAAATGTCGGCCATTGAAGACGGTGCTCCGCCCGCGAATCAACCGTTTCGCTGAGCGAACTAATCATTTGAACGGCGAAACGGATATTCCGAAAAGAACCCTATTGTCAATATCCACGCCAGCTCCGGGGGCACCCGCGACCACGGACGCGGACCATCCGCGAGGCGACGGATCTCGCCAATACTCCAAAAATTACTTGTCTCCCCATTGAGGACAAGGCATAGGTCCGGACGATAACATCGTCCATGCTGACAAGGATCGTGCAATGATTTCACCGCTGAACTCCCCCGCCCAACCTTCCATCCTCCTGGTCGAGGACAACGTCATCGTTGCCTTCGACATGCAGCAGCGGCTCCAAAAACTCGGGTATCGCGTCCAGGACATTGTCCCCTCTGGCGAAAAGGCCGTGGCCACGGCCTTGCGGCAGCCTCCCGCGCTGATCCTCATGGACATATTTCTGGACGGCCCCATGGACGGCATCGAAGCCGCCCAAAACATCCTTAAAACCACGCAAATCCCCATTATTTTCCTGACCGGCCACGACGACGAGGAAACCCTGAACCGGGCCAAGATCACCGAGGCCTTCGGCTACATCATCAAGCCGGCCAAGACCCGCGACCTGCACGTGGCCATCGAGATCGCGCTCTACAAACACACCACCCAGCAGGCCTTGCAAAAAAGCGAACAGCAGTACCGGCTGCTTTTCAACTCCATGCTCAACGGCTTTGCCCTGCATGAAGTCGTCGTCAACGAGGCCGGCCGGCCCAGCGATCTCAAATTTCTGGATGTCAACCCGGCCTTTGCCAGCTTTTTCGATTTGCCGGCCCACGACATCATCGGCCGCACCCTGCGCCAAATCTCCGGCCGCGCCGAAACATTCTGGATCGACATGCTCGGCCGCACGGGTCTGAGCCGCGAATCCGTCCGCTTCGACACCCACGTCGACTTCCTGGACAAGCACTTTTCCGTGGTCGCCTTCAGCCCCCAGCCAGGGCAGGTGGCCGCCATCTTCGAGGACATCACCGGACGCAAGGACGCCGAGCAACGCCTCCAGCACCGCACCTTCCACGATTCCCTGACCAATCTGCCCAACCGGGCCCTGTGCCTGGACCGCATCAAGCAGGCCATGGAACGCGCCCAGGTCCGGGAGGATTATCTGTTCGCGGTCATTCTGGTCGATATCGACCGCTTCAAGGACATCAACGACACCCTCGGCCATCTCGTCGGCGATCACCTGCTCAATGCCGTGGCCAGAATCCTGAGCGATGGGGTTTCGTCCATCGACACCGTGGGGCGTCTTGGGGACGACGAATTCGTCATTCTCCTGGAAGAACTCCCCACCAAGGATGCTGGCATGACCGAGGCGGCCCGGCTCAAGGACGCGCTCAACCGCACCCTGACCATCGAGGACCACAACGTGCACATCAGCGCCAGCCTCGGCGCTGTTTTTGGCCCCACCGACTACCCCTCGCCCGAAAGCTATCTGCAAGGGGCCAACATCGCCCTGCGCAACGCCCAGGAACAAGGGCTCGACCAGCTCCGCTTCTATTCCCCGGAAATGCAGGACAAGGCCATCAAGAAGCTGGACATGGAAACCCGGCTGCGCCACGCCATCGAGGACAATGAATTCTCCCTGGCCCTGCAACCCATTTATTTCATGGACACCAATCCCGTTCTGACCGGTTTCGAGGCCCTGATCCGCTGGAGGACCAGGGACGGGGCCTGGATCGCCCCTGGAGAATTCATCCCCCTGGCCGAGGAAACCGGCCTCATCCTGCCCTTGGGGCAATGGATACTGAACCGCTCCTGCCAGACCCTGAATGATTGGGCCATGCGTTTTCCCGAGCACGGACTGAGCATTTCCGTGAACCTGTCCGCGCGGCAGTTTTCCAGCCCGGACCTGGTTCCCAGCCTGGTCGAGAGCATCCAGCGGCACGCCATCAATCCGGCCCGACTCAAGCTGGAAATCACGGAAAGCGACGTCATGACCAACCCCGAAAGCACGGTCCAAAAACTGCGGCGCATGAAGGAACTGGGCCTGGCCATCCTGGTCGATGACTTTGGCACCGGGTATTCGTCCATGAGCTATCTGCAACGCTTCCCCATCGACACTCTCAAAATCGACCGCAGCTTTGTCTCGGACCTGGACCAACACGCCAACCGGGTCATCGTGCGCACCATCATCAACCTGGCCCACAGCCTGGGCCTGTCGGTGATCGCCGAAGGCATCGAGACCAGTTCCCAATACACGATCCTCAAGGATCTGGGCTGCGAATGCGCCCAGGGCTTTTACCTGTCCCGACCCGTGACCCCGGAACAGGCCGAACAGCTCATCCTGGATTCCCCGAAATAAAAACGCCCTGCCCCAACCGGGACAAGGCGTTGCCAGAGCCCACGCGACCGTCCGTTACCTCTTGGCCAGAATATCCTTGGCTGGAATGAGCCCCGTGGCCGCGGCCGAAACGATATTCCCGGCCACTCCCGGCCCGTCGCCGGCGACATAGAGACCCCGGATGGCCGTTTCCAAATTCTCGCCACATTCGACCTGGGTGGCGAAAAACTTGATTTCCGGCGCATAGAGCAGGGTTTCATCGTTGGCCACGCCCGGCACCACCAGATTGAGCTTTTCCAGGCCTTCCACCAGATTGGCCAGAATGCGTTCGGGCAGGGCCATGGCAATGTCGCCGCAAACCACTTTTTTAAGCGTCGGCTCGATATAGCTGTTGCGGATACGGTTCCAGGTGGACCGGCGACCCCGCTTCAGATCCCCAAAACGCTGCAAAATGGGCTTGCCCCCGCCGATAAGGGTCGCCAAGCGGCCGATGGACTCGCCGTAAGCCTGATTGTCGGTGACCGGATCGTTCAAGACCACCTTGGACAAAAAGGCGAAGTTGGTGTTCTCGCTTTTTTTGTCCATGTAGGCGTGGCCGTTGACGCACACGAAGTCCTGGTAGTTTTCCTGGGCGATGAAACCGCCGTAGTTGGTGCAAAAAGTCCGGGTCAGATCGTCGTACTTGGATGTGCGGATAAAGAAGGTCGGGTCATAGATAATGGCGCATAGATCCTGCATGATCTCGTTATGCACCTCGACCCGCACCCCGACCTCGATACCGCGCTGGGTCACGGCCAGACCGTGGCGCTGGACAAGATGCCCGACCCATTCCGCGCCCACCCGTCCCGGAGCCAGGATGACATTTTTGGCGTAATACTTGCCCTTGGCCGACACCACGCCCTGGATCTCGCCGTTCTCCACCAGAACGTCCTGGACCTCCTCGTTGGTGGCCACGGTCACGCCCTTGGACTCGATGTACTCGACCATGCCGGTGATGTGTCCGGGCAGGTTGTCGCTGCCCAGATGCTTCTGCTTGATGACGAGCAGATCGATGCCGAATTTCCGTGCTTCCTTGCGGATGGACCGCGCCTCCTCAATGTTGGTCGGGTAAACCTTGCCGTCCATGCCGAAGCGGTTGAAAATGGCCTCGGTTTCATCGATCAACTTCATGGCCCGACCGGCGCTCATGAACTGGGTCAGATCGGTCTTGCCCAACTTGTGGATGAAGTTGAGCTTGCCATCGGAAAACAGCCCGGCTCCGCCCATGCCCGAGAGGATGTTGCAGGGCTTGCAATGAATACAGTCCTGCTCGCCCACCAGCGGGCAGTTGCGGGCCTTGGGAGACCGACCCTTCTCGATGACCAGCACATCCAAGGCGGCGTGCTCGGTCAGATGATAGGCCGCGAACAACCCGGCCGGGCCGCCGCCAACGATGATGACGTCATACGTCTTCCTGGACATGGTCACTTTCCTTCGACCTTTTTCTTGCGGGCAACCATGGAGTGGCGCTTCTGGGCGGAAAGCTCGACCTTGCGCAACCGGATGTTCTGGGGCGTGACCTCGACCATCTCGTCGTCGCGGATGAAGTTCAGGGCCTTCTCCAGGGTCATGGGCAGCACCGGGGTGAGGATGATGGACTCGTCCTTGCCCGAGGCACGCAAGTTGGTCAGCTTTTTTTCCTTGGTCGGGTTGATGTCGATGTCATTGTCCCGGTTGTGTTCACCGATGATCATGCCCTCGTAGACGGCGTCACCGGGGCGGACGAACATGCGACCGCGCGGCTCCAGATTGAAAATGGCGTACGGCACGGCCTGACCGGCCCGATCGCAAACCAGGGAGCCGGAAAAGCGACTCGGAAAATCGCCACGATATTCGCCGTAGCCGTCAAACAACGAATTCATGATGCCCGTGCCCTTGGTGTCGGTCAGGAACTCGTCGCGATAGCCGATAAGGGCGCGCGAGGGCACGGAAAACTCCATGCGCACCCGGCCGCTGCCGTTGTTGACCAGATTGAGGAGCTTGCCGCGCCGGACAGACAATTTTTCCGTGACCACGCCCATGAAGGCCTCGTCGCAGTCCACATAGACATGTTCCAACGGTTCCAGAAGCTTGCCGTCCTTTTGCTTGCAGATGACCTCGGGACGGCCCACCCCCAGTTCAAAACCCTCGCGGCGCATGGTCTCGATAATGATGGCCAGCTGAAACTCGCCCCGGCCCTTGACGATCATGGAATCCCGATCCTCGCTCTCCTCGACCTGGATGGCGACATTGGTCAGGGCTTCCTTGAACAAACGGTCCTTGATCTTGCGCGATTGCACGATCTTGCCCTCGCGGCCGGCGAAGGGCGAGGTATTGATGGTGAAACGCATGGACACGGTGGGCTCGTCCACGGTGATGCGCGGCAGGCGGACCGGGGACTCCTTGAGGCAGATGGTGTCACCGATATTGGCGTTTTCCAGGCCGGCAACGACGACGATGTCGCCCATGTCCACGCTCTGCTGGTCCTTGAGCTGCAGGCCTTCGTAGGCCTGGACCTTGGACGGGCGAAAAACGGTTTGCGTCTCGTTTTCGCCCATGCACAACAGATCGGTCTTCTCGGCCAGGCGACCGGCCTTGACCTTGCCGATCAAAAGACGACCCAGATAATCGGAATAGCCCAAATCCGATACGAGCATCTGGAACGACGCCGCCGGGTCGAAGGACGGGCCGGGGATGCGTTCCAGAATGAGATCGAACAGGCAGCTCAGGTTTTCCCCGCGCTCGTCCAGACTGGGCGAGGCCACGCCGTCGCGACCGATGGCGTACAGGACCGGGAATTCCAGCTGCTCCTCGTCGGCCCCCAGATCAATGAACAGGTCATAGACCTCGTCCAGCACTTCCTGGGGCCGTGCGTCGGCGCGGTCGATCTTGTTGACCACAACCAGGATGGGCAGGCCCGCGTCCAGGGCCTTCTTGAGCACGAAGCGGGTCTGGGGCAGCGGTCCCTCGGAGGAGTCCACCAGCAGCACCGCGCCATCGACCATGGACAGGGCCCGCTCCACCTCGCCGCCAAAATCGGCGTGGCCAGGGGTGTCCACGATGTTGATCTTCACGTCCTTCCAACGCACCGAACAATTTTTCGCGGCGATGGTGATGCCCCGCTCGCGCTCCAGATCCATGGAATCCATGACGCGGTCGTCCATGGCCTGATTGTCGCGGAACACTCCGGACTGGCGGAACATGGCGTCGACCAGGGTGGTCTTGCCATGGTCGACGTGGGCGATGATGGCGATATTTCTAATGAGGTCATTTTTCTGCATGGGATTTGTCTCTCCTTTGGACATAAAAAACGGCTTCCTCGATGAAGCCGGTCGGGACGTCGCGCGACCGACGCACGACACTATTTTTTGTTACGCAGAATCCGAAATAGGCGTCAAGAAGCAATTTCCCCAAAGCCCCCGGTTTTCGAGGACACCATCCCTTGTCCGCATCTCTGATTGACAGGGTGAAATGGTGCCGCTAGTAGTTTGTGAAATTTTTTACAGGAGGTTCTCGCCTTGAATATTTTGATTTTCGGACCCAATGGCAGCGGCAAGGGGACTCAGGGTTCCCTGGTGAAGCAGAAGTATAACCTGGATCACATCGAATCCGGGGCCATCTTCCGCAAGCACATTGGCGGCGGCACCGAATTGGGCAAGAAGGCCAAGGAATACATCGATCGCGGCGAGCTGGTCCCCGACGACATCACCATCCCCATGGTTCTGGACGTGCTCAAGAACGCCAGTCCCAACGGCTGGTTGCTGGACGGCTTCCCCCGCTCCATCGTGCAGGCCCAGAAGCTGTGGGAGGCCCTGCAGGCCGACGGCGTCAAACTGGACTTTGTCATTGAAATCCTCCTGCCCCGCCAGGTGGCCAAGAACCGCATCATGGGCCGCCGTTTGTGCAAGAACGACAACAACCACCCCAACAATATCTTCATCGACGCCATCAAGCCCAACGGCGACAAATGCCGTGTCTGCGGCGGCGAACTGTCCGCCCGCGCCGATGACCAGGACGAAGCCGCCATCGACAAGCGTCACGACATCTACTACGACACCACCACGGGCACCCTGGCCGCATCCTATTATTACAAGAACATGGCCAAGGACGCCGGCTTCAAGTACATTGAGCTGGACGGCGAGGGCGCCATCAACGACATCAAGGACACCCTGCTGGCTCAGCTGAGCTAGCCCACCCCACAGCGACAACCGGGCGGGGCCACGGCCTCGCCTTTTTTTTTGACCATGACCCTACACATCGGCCGTATCGACTATCTCAATATCTGGCATGTTTTTCACCTGCTGGAATCATTCTGTCCCGAGGGGCCGGCGTTCCACTACATTCCCGGCCACCCCAGCGACCTCAACGCCGCCCTGGCCGACGGGACCCTGGACATTTCCCCGTCCTCGGCCTTCGAATATCTGGCCCGGGCCGAACACTATTCGCTGCTACCGGGTGCGTCCATCTGCGCCCACGAGGAAGTGCAAAGCGTCCTTTTCCTGTCTCCGGTGGATATCGACGAACTGCCCGCGTGGCTGGCCGCCAATCCCGGTCCGGTCTGCGTGACCGGTGCCTCGGCCACGTCCACGGCCCTGCTCAAGGTGCTCTGGTCCCAGAAATGGAGTCTGCCCGCGCCCGAATGGAAAGAGGTTCCGCCCGGAGCGGGATTGGCCACGGGGCGCCCCTTTCTGGAAATCGGCAATCTGGCCCTGCGCCACTTCGTCCATCCTCCCCAAGGGATGCACGTCATCGACCTGGCCCGCGAATGGCGAAGCTGGACCGATCTGCCCTTTGTCTTCGCCGTCTGGATCGTCCGCCGCCACCTCGCTCCGGAGTCCAGACAACTCGTGGACCGTCTGCGGGGCCACATCGCCGCCATCACCGCCACCTTGGACCAGGAGTTCGACCGTTTGTCCCTGCTGCCCCACCGGCCGGATTGGCTGACCCAGCCGGACCTGCTCCGTTATTGGCGGGCCATGGACTATGGCCTGGATGCACGGGAGCGGGCCGCGCTCGCCCTGTTCGCGGAGTGCTGCACCCGCCAGGGACTCTTGCCTGGGGCCCCAGGCTTGCGATGGTTTTCCATCTAGGAACGCCTTTTGTCACACAAGTCGTCGCGCGTTGCCTCAAAACGGATGCTCATGTAGAGCCCCGGATCGGACCGACTCCCGGTGGATCCGGTCCGCAACAACAACCCGCCCATCCATGAAGACATCCTGGCGCCCACTGGGCACGCTGCTCGTTCTCGCCCTGACCTGCGGGGCGATCTGGCTTTTGATCCGCGAAATCAGCCACTATTCCCTGGCGGACATTCAGACCAGCCTGGCCCGGATTCCCCGACCCTGCCTGGCTGCGTCCCTTGGGCTCATGATCCTCAATTATCTGATCCTGGTCGGCTACGACGGGCTGGCCCTCAAGGCCATCCGCAAGCCCCTCCCCTT